>NZ_JBBAKG010000185.1:0-6367 GCF_040403615.1 Haliscomenobacter sp.
TTCACATGTCGCTTTACGGCAAAAGTTCAAAGAATAGCGATATCAAACCTGCCCTAATTGAATTGGGACAAGTAGTTTGTACTTGTCTTGAGCAAAAGGCTGTTACCATCGAAAACAAACTGACTTACGAGCAGCAAGATGCATTAAGAAATCAATATTTAGGTGAATGTTTTCAAGCAAATTTAGAATCCTATCGTTCACAATTATTTTTGGAATATAACATCAAAGATCAATCTTCAATCCAAAAATTTGGTAGCATTTCCACTGGCTTTTTTTTTACAAATTGTACTCCAATTATCGAGGCCAATGCGCAAGCAAAAGCATCCATTTGGGGTAGTGGCATTCATTTGCAACGCAATAGAAACTACAGCAAATCAGCTTGGACTGTGGTCAATGCCACTAAAGAAAAAATCACTGATAGTTTAGCCAATCAATTCATTAATCTTCAAAGCTTTAAAGATGCAAAAGCAGGTTTGGCCCAAGCACAAGTCATTTTAAAGTCAAACCCTAGGGCCTATAGCATGACTAGGCCAAAAGATGAAACAAAAAAAGAAAATCGTACGACCCAGATTTTCAATTTTATTGCCAATAAAAAAGCATTGTTTCAATTGGTGATTGAATATGAAACTGACGCCTATAGCAAATTGAGGACAGTAGTGTTTGTTCCAAGAGAAAAAATCAAGAATCTGCAAGAATTGGACAAAACCCTAGAATCTAGCCCTCCTCCTCCTACCGAGGAGTTACCAAAAAACGATTAGCGCTTAAACTTAGTACGGGAACAAAATTCAATAGCGGTTCAACTGCTCAGCACATTCTTAGAAATTTTTCGTTTGAAACGACCCAAATACAGCGTACTGCATAATGTGTGAGTGATTAACATATTTGATCTTCATTTATGTTGGCTTAACACCCTCATACTGGAGCATTGGAAAAGGATGTGCTTCAAGGCGAGCGGGCGGAATATGGCCAGCAGATTGTCTCTACGCTGTCGAGACAATTGAGCTGGTCTCATTTTAAGGAAATTATTTACGTGGATTCGGATTTGGCAGTGGATTTTGGTGCAAGTCTCTTTTGAGTTAAGAGTTTCGAATACATGAGTTTTGAAGTGAGCTACCGCAGGAGGAATTGCAGACGGAGATTAGATTGCTGAAAGAGGCCGTGCAGCGATTGGAAGAGCGGGTCGAGAAGCTGGAGGGGAAGAAATAGTGGCTTGTGCCCGCGGGCTCTGGCCTATTGGAATAGATCAGCCAGAATCACTCCAAAACCGGGTAAAACACCCTCACCACTCAAAGCCTGATCAAAAGGTACATCTACTTCCTTGCCATCTGCTTGATACACCGTCGTTTTTTGCAAAATGGGATCAATCAGCCAGGCGAGTTGGCAACCATACTCCATAAACTCGGCAATTTTTTCTTGGATGGGCTTCAACTGGTCACTCTTGGAGCGAATTTCGGCGATGAAATCAGGTACAATTGGGGCAAATCCTTCTTGCTCATTGAGCGTGAGTGCATTCCATTTTTCATGAGGAACCCAGGCGGCATCGGGCCCGTAGGTGGCTCCATTGGGCAGTTTGAAACCAGTGGAAGAATCGAAGGTTTTTCCAAGTTTGTAGGTTCTGTTCCAAATTCCTAACTCTATATTGAATTCGGAGTTCCATCCTCCAGTTTTAGTTCCTGTTGGTGACATAATGATGATTTCTCCCAGGGAGTTGCGTTCTATTTTTAATTCCGGGTTTAACTGGCAAAATTCAAAAAACGCCTCATCACTCATCCCTCTTTCTGGAAATGCGAGCGCGACAAATCCTTCAAACTTGCTGGACGTGGCAGTCATTGTATTTTTTTGTACAAAAATAGCCATTTTAACTTACTTTGTCAAAGATAAAAACTCCCCGCTGGCGCAAGCCTTTCACGCCAGCGGAGAGCTGGTTCGATCTTTTTTTCTCAGCGCTCCGGCCAAGGATGTGTACGAAGCACGTCGATCTTTCTTTACCATTCAATCATCAATCCAATACTTGGGATCGCCCTTCCGGTGCCGTTGTCCAAAACTTTGGTTTTGTAACGTTGCTCTCCTACCGCAGCATCGGGATTCAGAATGACGCCAGAACCAATGGGGCGGTTATCGGCATCCAAGGGACGATCGAGGAAAAGCTCAGGGCTGGAAACGGAGGCGCTGAACATGTTTTCGATGTCTAAATACAAATTGAGGCTCCATTTGGGGAAGAACCATTTTTTATCCACCCGGAAATCGAGGAAATTGATGGCTTCGCTGCGCTCGGTATTCAACTGATTGTAATCGGGAATCCCCCGGCCATTGACGTCCCAGTTGGCGACCAAGGAGGAATTACTGGAAAATGGGGTGCGTGGCAAGCCCGTTTGGAAGCGCCAATTGAGGCCAATTTCCCAGTTTTTCTTTAGCTTTTTGCCCAAAGTCAGGTTTACGATGTGGCGGGCATCCCAGGAGGAAGGCAGTAGTACCGCGTTTTTGTCCTCAAATTCACTCCAACCCAGGGTATAGGCCAAGATGCCGTAAAAACCTTTGAACAAGCGTTGTTGGAACAAAAACTCCAGTCCATAGCTGCGTCCCTTGGAGCGGGGAATCGCGGGTTCGTTGCCCACTACCCCAAAGTCGCCACCCAGGTTGGCCAGGGTCAAACTATCGCGCAGCAAAAAGGGATAATTGGCGTAGCCTTTGTAAAACCCTTCCACGGTGATTCGGGCATTGTTGTTGGTATTGAATTCCAGTCCTGCCACCAATTGATTGTTGCGGATGTATTGGATGCCGTTGTTTTTGTTGATGAACGCGCCTCTTTCTTGGTAACCCAGGATGGTGTAAGGTGGCAATTGGTAAAAAATCCCTGCGTTGAAATTGAGGGCAAGGTTTTTGCTCAAACTGTACGATGCCGAAAACCTTGGCGACAACTGCTCCAGCAAATTGGACATTTCCTCCGAATAGCTGTTGGCATCCGCGCGAATCCCAGCCGAAAGGCTCAGGCGATTGTCGACAAACTTGCGGCTGATTTGGCCAAACACGTTGTACTTGCTAAAGTTGAAGGCGCTGCTGTAATTGATGGTTTGTGCGCCTGCGGAAGTAAAAATCCGGTTGAAGGTGCGGTTGTTGTAGCGCACAAACTCGTAACCTACCCCATAATTGAGGCGAAAATCTCCTGCCCGCACGGTGTTTTCCAGGCGTAACTTGTTTTCAATCTCCTGGGATTGGTAGTCCAGGATCAGGTTATCCCGGGTACTCTTATCGTTTTGGAAATACTTGATGGCTTTGTTGTCCAACATGCTGCGGCTGAGTACTACGGTATAGTAGCCATTGGGACGGTAGTGTTTGTACACCAGACCATTGGTGTAATTCCACTGCGGGTTTTCGGGCAATCGAGCCAGGATGGATTGTTGTTCTTCGGTGTCATTTGCCTCCAGATTGAGTTCAAACTGGTCGTAGGCCCCTAAACCGATGAAAGTGAGTTCGTTCTTTTTGTCCAGTTTGATTTTGACTTTGGCTTGAAAATCGTTGTAAATGGGCAAAAAAGGCAGTTCAAAAATTTTGAACAAAAATTGCAAATAAGAACGCCGGGCGGAAAGGAGGAAAGTGGTTTTGTCGCCAATTGGGCCTTCCAAAGTCAAACCGATGTCGGTAGCACTCACCATAAAAGTTCCTCCGATGCGATCATCGCGGCCATCGCGCTGCCGAAAGTTGAACACTGAACTGACCGCGTTGCCCCGATTGGCCGGAAAAGCGCCACTGAAAAAATCGACTTCATTGATGAAATTGACGTTGATCAAACCCACCGGACCACCCGAAGCGCCTTGGGTAGCGAAGTGATTGATGTTCGGTACTTCCACGTCGTCCAAAAAAAAGCGGTTTTCATTTGGAGCACCACCCCGAATGATGAGGTCGTTGCGGAAAGAGGGGGTAATGGTCACTCCGGGCAAGGTTTGTACTACTTTGGAAATGACGCGGTTGCCTCCGGGGTTGCGCTGGATTTCGGCTACGCCAATGGTGCGCAAGGACACCGGACTTTCATCCGTTTTTTTGAATGGGGGCGCTTTGATCACCACTTCATCCAGTTTTTGGGAACTGCTGGCCAGTGCAAAATCTGCCGTAGCGGGTTTGCTGTTGGTGACCTGAATTTCAAAGGCCGTAGCATCCTCGTACCCGACAAAAGATGCCCGGATGTTGTACAAGCCTGGTGTAAGTCCGGTGATTTCGTACAGTCCGTTTTCATCAGTTGTGGCGCCAAAGTCGGTGCCGAGTACCAAGACGTTGGCAAAAGGGATGGCTTCATTGCTGATTTTGTCACTGATTTTCCCTTTAATGATGCCATTTTGGGCAAAAAGACCGAAAGGCATCATCAAGAATAGCCCTAGCCAGTTGTAAAACAGTCGTGTTGCGGGTAAAACTTCCATTTATAATTTTTTAATAGTTATTTACTGTGTTTTCATAACAAATACTAAACTAGCAACTGAAAGAAATGTTCTGATTTTAGGTAATTTTTTTATCACTATGATAATGAATAGAATAAAACAAAAAGCGTGTTGCCAAGGTAAAACCTCAACAACACGCCTAAAAGGTGTTCTATTGAAAACTGTCGATATCCTTTAATTGACTTTCACAATCTTGGTAGAAATTACCTCCGACTTAGAATAAAGGGTCAAGGTCAGGATTCCCAATGGCCAATTGTTGGCATCTATTACCACAGTGTTCTGGCCATTGTATAGCGTAGTGCGAATCGTGTTAATGACTCGTCCGGTTAAGTCACGAACAATGATGTTTGCTTCGGTGGTTTCCGTACTCCAATCTACATTCAGGTTAATGGCTTCGCGGAATGGATTGGGAGTGGCGAAAAGTTTTCCATTGGATACACGAGCCGCAGTCCCAAAATTCGCTAATTCTGGAGCTGAATTTAATGGCGCAGGTGCATTCCGGGTTACTTTGACAAAATTGGTTGAGAAAGCAAAACAGTCGTCTGATGCAGCTTTGAGGTCAATGTCATCTCCAGCCTTTAATGCCAAAGTACCTGTATAAGAAAGTCCCCAAACCCGACAAACACCTACCCCGGCTCCTTCAAAGTCTACAATGTTCCCAGGAGGAAGTCCCAAAATGACATTATCGGAATCGGTCACTACGTAACGGAACAGCGAGCGACTTGCCCCAGTTGAAGCAAACCGAATGGTATCTGCAATTTTATCCCCGGCTATGGTGATTATCTCGGTCAGGTTGTTTGTAGTAGTCACCCGGCCACCGTTTGGTTTGAAACGAATCGTTTCGATGAAGTTGTCCGACAGATCAAAACATTCGTCAGACAGCGCTGCAGTAGCCGCATTGTCTCCAACTTTTCCGGTGAAATTACCCGTGTATGCAACACCCCAAACCCGGCAAAGCCCTTCTCCAGCTCCTTCTAAATTCACCATATCGCCTGCGGGTAGCCCCAAAATCATGTTCTTGTCATCGGTAATGATGTAGGCGTACTTTGAACGCGATGCACCTACTGAGTCGAATCTTACCACGTCAGCTTTGCCGTCGCCGGGGCAAGTATAACGTGTAGTCAGTCCATTTGGCATTTGTACCCGGCCACCGTTTGGTTTGAATCGGATCGTTTCGATGAAGTTGTCCGACAGGTCGAAACATTCGTCAGACAGCGCTGCAGTAGCCGCATTGTCTCCAACTTTTCCGGTGAAATTACCCGTGTATGCAACACCCCAAACCCGGCAAAGCCCTTCTCCAGCTCCTTCTAAATTCACCATATCGCCTGCGGGTAGCCCCAAAATCATGTTCTTGTCATCGGTAATGATGTAGGCATACTTTGAACGCGATGCGCCCACCGAATCGAATCTTACTACATCCGCTTTGCCGTCCCCGGGGCAAGTGTAACGCGTGGTCATACCATTTGGCATTTGTACCCGGCCGCCGTTTGGCTTGAAGCGAATCGTTTCGATGAAGTTGTCTGATAGGTCGAAACAACCCGTAGCCAAAGCTGTTGTGGCCGCATTTTGTCCTGCTTTTGCCAGGAACTTACCATTAAACGCAACACCCCAAACGCGGCAGATACCTTCGCCAGCACCTTCTAAATCAGCCATATCACCACCAGGTGTGGCCAAAATGTTGTTTTTATCATCCGTGATGATGTAGCGGTATTGGCTACCTTTGGTTCCTAAGGAGTCAAAGCGTACCACATCCGCCTTGCCGTCGCCGGGGCAAGTATACCGCGTAGTTAAGCCATTGGGCATTTGCACGCGGCCTCCATTTGGTGCCTCAGAACGGAAAATTGTAATGAAATTTTTGGAAACAAAAAAGCAGCCATCTGATAGTGCATAAAACGGCGCAAAGTGGACAGCGAAATTCGGCGCAAAGTGAACAGTTG
>NZ_JBBAKG010000186.1:0-6328 GCF_040403615.1 Haliscomenobacter sp.
TGTTTCGCCTTTTCATTTGCTGCATAAAAAGCGTTATTGATCAAATTCAAAACCACCCTTCCAATGTCTTGGGGGATGACATCGATTTTAGACAGATCGGGGTCAAAGTGCGTTTCCATGATGGCATTGAAGCTACTGTCCTTGGCACGCAGGCCATGGTAGGCGAGGCGCAGAAATTCGTCGGCGAGGGCATTGAGGTCGGTGGGTTCTTTGACGCCGCTGCTGCTACGCGAATGTTCAAGCATGCCTTTGACGATAGCGGCGGCGCGTTGGCCGTGGTGGTTGATTTTTTGCAGATTCACCTGTAGATCATCCGCAATTTCAGCGGCTTCGGCGGTTTTTCCGGCTTGCAAATCGGCCTTCATGTCATCTAGCATTTCGGCGCTGACTTCCGCGAAGTTGTTGACGAAGTTGAGCGGGTTTTGGATTTCGTGGGCGATGCCGGCGGTTAGTTCGCCGAGGGAAGCGAGTTTTTCGGATTGAATGAGCTGGGCTTGGGTGGTTTGGAGCTTGAAAAGTGTTTGTTGGAGTGCCGCATTGGCTTGTTGTTTTTGACGGTTGTTGCGGTATACGATGAATAAGATCACCAGGATGGCTCCCAGTATGCCGGACAAAGAATACAACCTAATCTTGTTTTGAAAAGCGAGTCTGTTCGCTTCCAGCTTGCGTTGCAAAACCATTTCCCGATCTTTTTCTTCATACATTATTTTCTCAATTTGCCTCATTTTATCAATAGAAAAGAGGCTGTCTTTCGCAGTAGATGCCATTTTGTGGTATTTTAGTGCTTCACCCGGACGTTGATCTCTGTCATAAATTTCCGCCAGTAGTGTGGCTGCACCAAAAGAGGTCATGTAGGAATATGGATTTTCGGTATTGTCGCTCAAGACTTTCTTGCTGTAATAAATGGCAGAATCTAATTTACCCGTTTTCTCAAATAGCTTGGCTAGTCCGAGTTGCGCGCGAGGAAGGGCGTAGTCGTTTTTGAAATGGGTAGAATAATATACGCATTTTCGATAATATTGGAAAGCATTTTCGGGTTGGCCTATTTTAGCATACATGTCCGCAAGATAAAAAGCAGCAGAAGACATATAAGGCAATTCGTTTGAAGTCTGAAGTTCATAAGCTTTATGGAAAAAAATAAGGGCGGAATCGGCATAGCCCATATCCCTGTAGATAACGCCAAGTGGCAGGTTTATCGGGTTTACCACTTCTGAAATATGATGAATTTCCTGTATGTTTTTCGCTTGTTGCATGTATTTGAGCGCTTTTTCATACTCTTTATTCATAGCATAAATCGAAGTGACATAGGAAATTGCTTTTGCATGTTCCGCAAATTTACGGTTGCTTTCGGCATATTCTTTCGCTTCAAAAAGCAGTTGCAATGCTTTGGCGTGGTCATAGGTGCGAACCTTGATAAAACCCAGGGAAAGTGCACATTGCAACTTTCCATTTCCGTATCCAATTTTTGCTGCTAGGGCCAAACCCTTTTGACTGTAAGCTTCTGCAATCCTAAGGTTGGTTGCGGTATAACAACGGGATAGTTGTGCTAGGATCAATACTCGACTGGTATCATTGGGCGCCTGCGCCAGCGCTTTTTTTAGGCTGTTGGCTTGAGAGGTTGCAATATCAGCCTGTGACCAGGCAAAGATGGACATTAACCCAAAAGCGATCAAAAATATTGTTTTTTTCATATTCAAATAAATGGTTTTAAAATAAATATATTGAAAATACACTCTCATTACCATAGATAAAAAAGAGGCATAAATTCAGTACCTAAATGCAGCTTCCATCAAGGTTTGTTCATGCCGGGAGATACCGATCTGAACGGCTATCTTTCGCCAGGTACCAACCACTTTTTTTACTTGTTCCAGGACATCCTCCATTTCACTGGGGGACATTTGGAAGTATTGCCCGACACTCAAGGCCAATTCAAAATCTAGTGCATTGTTGTCCATGTCTACGTTCAGGGCCAGCCCGTCTTTGTCAGTAGACGGATTCAGGTCGTAAGCAGGACTGAGCGTCCAACCGCTGGAGGACAACAAAAAGCCATGGTTGCGCAAATGGTCGTCGGTATTGGAAACGGCAATGTGAAAGACCATCCGCCGCCACAATTGCTGCGAATCCGCTTTGATGTTTGCACCAGAAAAACGGATAAACTCTGCTAAATCAAGATAGCTTGGCGTATGTGTTTTGAGCGTTTCTTCGCTATTCCCGGTCATGGTCATCGCCGAGGCAAAGTGGATGCGTTCTCCGTTTACTCGGTCAAAACGTTTGGTCAAAAAAGTATGGTGATTACCGCTTACTTTCATGATTCTGGATTCGGCCATAACTATCCCGGCCGCCAAGGCCAGCTTGTAGAGTAAGAACTCCCAAGCGCCTTTGTCAACCTCATCGTGTTGGGAAGGAAATTTTGCAATCCAGGGGTTACCTAGTTCATCTCGTACATTGGCTTTAGGCCTTGCCCCGCCCAGGGATGAACCGGGTGCAACCAGGATGGCCAGCCATTTTTTGATGTCTTTGTTGTTTGCATCCGATTCGATGACCTGGGCGGCCTGTTGCAACTCCCGGATCGAGGAAATGGGCGGAACTGGGTATTGTGCCGTATCGCTCAAAAAAGGCCCATCGGGATCAGTTTTGAAGCGCAAAGCCCCCATGCGACTTTCATCCTGTACGCCGAGTAAAAAATCAATGTCGTAGAGTGTCGGGATGGGGATTCCCGCTTCTTTTGCCAATTGTGCAGCCCTCCGTTTCATCAGTGTACGCCCCCAGCGGTCGGGCATAGAGTCGAGAAAAACGCCGAAGTTCTCTTTTCCATTAGGGAATTGTGGCCCAGAAAACCAGCCAATGTCCGGATCGAGCAACAATTGTTCTTTTGATTGTACCCAATCCCGAGCGTATTCGAAGCCAAAAGCCTTTTTCCCTTTCGCCTGATGCGCCGAAAGGACACCCACCATTTTTGGGGTTTTCATCCCCAGCCAATGGGCATACACCCAAATGTCCGTTTTGTTAGTAGCCATTTTATTTGCCTAAGAGCTCCAAATCCTGAAGTTTCCTGCCCAACACATCGTCGGCAGCCAGCTTTAAAAAGTCATCCTGTAGCCCCAGTACCCGCAGTACATTGAAATAGCTGCCCATGGATACGCCCGGATTTCCTTTTTCTATTTGATAGAGCGTAGCCCGGTTGATGTCGGCTCGTTCCGCCATTTGAATGGTGGTGAGTTTACGCCTTTTCCGGGCCAGCTTAATCTGCTCACCAACTTGATCAAAGATTTTTTGATGCTTTGGGAATAGCAATTGTTTTTTACTTTTCATAAAATGTTGTTTATTATTAGCAAATTTATGTTTTTTGCCTAAAATAAGCAATTTTATATTGACCAATTCAAGTAGTGCGCATCGGCAAAGAAATGATAAATGTGGATCCAATATTGTCTTTACTGTCCATTTCGAGTGTCCCTCCATGCCCC
This sequence comes from Haliscomenobacter sp., assembly GCF_040403615.1. Classification (NCBI taxonomy): domain Bacteria; kingdom Pseudomonadati; phylum Bacteroidota; class Saprospiria; order Saprospirales; family Haliscomenobacteraceae; genus Haliscomenobacter; species Haliscomenobacter sp. The sequence goes on from NZ_JBBAKG010000186.1 coordinate 3,465, forward strand.
TTCGTCACAATATCATAGGCCAAACTTAGCCCTAATCCCGTCCCTTGCCCAGTGGGCTTGGTGGTAAAAAACGGCTGGAAGATTTTGTCTTTGATGGCGTCGGGGATGCCGTTGCCGTTGTCTTGTACCCTGATTTCAATGGCGTTTTCCAGTTTTCTAGTGGTGATGGTTACCGTCGGTTGGTAGGGTAGAGACGTTGCATGCAACGTCTCTATGGCCTTATCTCGTTGATTTACCGTGCTTCGACTTCGCTCAGCAACCGCACTTCGACTTCGCTCAGCAACCGCATAAAACGCGTTATTGATCAAATTCAGCAGCACCCGGCCAATGTCTTGGGGGATCACTTCTACATGCGGCAAATCTGGATCAAAATGTGTTTCCATCGTCGCGTTGAAGCTGCTGTCTTTGGCACGCAGGCCGTGGTAAGCCAAGCGTAGGTATTCGTCGGCGAGGGCATTGAGGTTGGTGGGTTCTTTGACGCCGCTGCTGCTACGGGAGTGTTCCAGCATGCCTTTGACGATGGAAGAGGCGCGTTGGCCGTGGTGGTTGATTTTTTGGAGGTTCTTTTGCAGGTCGGCAGCGATGGCTTTTGCCTCCTGAGTATCTCCTTTGTCCAGCTCCTCTTCCATCTCGTCCAGCATCTCGGCGCTGACTTCGGCGAAATTGTTAACGAAATTCAACGGATTTTGGATTTCGTGGGCGATGCCTGCGGTGAGCTCACCGAGGGAGGCGAGTTTTTCGGATTGGATGAGTTGGGCTTGAGTGGCTTTGAGTGTTTCTAAAGAGTGGTTCAGCGCCTCGGTTCGCTCTGCCACCTGATGCTCCAGGGTTTCATTTTGAGTAGCGAGAATTTGTTGCTTTTCCTGCTCTTTGTTCAGGTTCTCTTCCATTAATTCGTTTACCTGAACCACTTGTTTTTGCAGTACCCGATTGGCAGAACCAAATTCCCAGGCCAATTGTAAAGCGAGCATGATCGGAATACACAAGTCGCTTAGAATATTGAAGATGAACCTTCCCGTCGTAATCCTGTCTTCTGGGAAGGTGCCGAAAATATTGACAATCACAAATAAAAAAAGCAGCAAAGACAAGGGTTGGCCAATGGCTAAAACCCAGAATTTGTTTCGATCTTTTTTATAGCCTAAAATGAGCATTCTGAATATTTCAACCTGAAGCAGGGAACTGATAAAAAAAACATATTTGCCCGTTTCAGGAAATGTACAAAGCGCAAAAATAATCAATACATTAAGTCCAACCACAAACCAGGATCGAGGCGGGAACTTGCCATAATACAATGCGTAATAAAACAGCACTACCGAGCCATTAATGGTGCCAACGGAAATTTGCCAGGTAAGGTTACACAAACGACTGAATTCCCCGTCTCCATTTAAAGGGAAGAGTTGGAGGGGGATAAAAATGAGTGAAAAATGCAACAACCAAGCAGCCGCCATCAAACTCGCCAGCCTTTGTGGGTAGAACCAGAAAACAAAGAAAAAAAAGAGGCCAAACCCCAGGCAAAAACTAATCGACATCGCCCCCGTTGCATTTTGAATCATTCTTTCTCGATAGGGAATCGGATGGGGAGAAACACCTAGTTCAAATCCATTAAAAGCCGAAGGCGTTCCAGGCAGATTGATGTGGTGATTGGAATAATGGACAACCCAATGATGAACGGGTTGGGTGTCTGGCATAAAACTAATGCATTCAAAGGGAACAAAAGTATGTTCCTCCGCACGCGTGTTGCCTAATTTGCCATAACTGGCCAGTTTTACGCCATCCAGGTATATTTCTGATGCGCCCCAATGTACCATTTGAAAATACAAGGGTCGGTTGCGCAAAGCAAAGGGCACCGTAAATGATTTTCTAAACCAGCCTCGGCCTTTCCAGGGAAAGGGTTTGCCGTTGGGGGCATTTAGGGTGAGGGTATTTATGGATTGCCAAGTCGCATTGGTGGTATCCTCTTGCGGGCAATAATCCCAAATGCTGTCCAGTTTTAATGCATTGGAACGAATGATTTGACCAAAGTATTGACTTTCTCCTATGGATTGAGCCTGAATAGGCCAAGCTTTCAAGCAGAATAGAAGTAAAATCAGGCAATACCGAATGATCCAGGAATGTTGTTGGGCTATTTGTTTGATTGTCTTCATTTTATAAGGATAAAGAACTCGAATTCAGTTAATGGCTTGGGTTGTAATCAACGAACAATGTAGGTACTTAGGGGCGATAAAAAAATGATCACTTAATTTGTCCCACTACTTATGCCGGGAACCTAATGATAAACAGCGTTCCTGTTTCTGTACTTTCAACGTCTAGGGAGCCCCCATGCCCCTTCGCCACAATGTCATACGCCAAACTTAGCCCCAAACCCGTCCCTTGCCCGGTCGGCTTGGTCGTGAAAAATGGTTGGAAGATTTTGTCTTTGATGGCTTCAGGAATCCCATTTCCGTTGTCTTTGATGCTGATTTCTATAGCGTTTTCGGTGGCTGAGCGAAGCCGAAGCCTCGTGCTGACCGTCACCGTTGGCTGAAACCCCTCAATCCCTTGCTTTGCCTTCTCAGCAACCGCATAAAAGGCATTGTTGATCAAATTGAGCAGCACCCGACCTATGTCTTGCGGGATGACCTCAATTTTGGGCAAATCGGGGTCAAAATGTGTTTCCATCGTCGCATTGAACGAGCTGTCTTTGGCACGTAATCCGTGATAAGCCAGGCGCAGGTATTCATCCGCCAGGGCGTTGAGGTCGGTGGGTTCTTTTACACCTGGACTCGTACGGGAATGTTCAAGCATACCTTTGACGATGGAAGAAGCCCGCTGGCCGTGGTGGTTGATTTTTTCCTGGTTTTGGGAAATGTCCTTGACCAGTTCTT
>NZ_JBBAKG010000187.1:0-6202 GCF_040403615.1 Haliscomenobacter sp.
AAAACATCCAATGCAAATTGCAGGGCAAAATTATCGGACGAGATTCAAAGTACCTCATCTTACTCAAGGCAACCGAAGATCCACGTTTTGCTGGCATCAAAATTCCCATTGAAAAAAACGTTTTCAGCTATGAACTAGAAGTCCCATTTGTTGAGAAGTATAAATTGATTTTTGGAGATGAATTTGAAGATGGAGCGTGGAAACCAATCGCCTTTTTCGCAGAAAATTGCAGCGTTAATTTCATGTTACATTCACTCGAAGATTTTGATAAAAACACAATAACTGGTAGCGTGTTGACCCAAAAGATGAAGGATTTTGAACAACAAGTAAGGAGCAAATTTTATGTTCAATACAAACCATTTCAAGCAATTCTTGATTCATTAGAGGAATCCAACAACTATTGGAGTGAAAACGCAAAACAACTTCAGGCGCAACTCCGAAATAAGCCCACTGAAAATGAACGATATAAGTTGTTAGCAGCGCTTGAGGAGTTAAGCATAAGTGGAGAAATGTGGACTCCTATGGCTTTGATCCAAATGCACAAAAGGGATTCAATCAGTAAAATTCGGCTAGATTGGCAATACGAATACATTCAACGAAATCCTGATGTTTTTTCCTATTCCCTACTTTGGACGTTGTTTGATGACATTTCTAGCGGCGACAAAAACATCAACCTTGCCGCTCTTATTGAAATGTACCAAAAGTTCTCCAAATTGTACCCCACCCATCCCTACACCAATACAATTGCAGAAATGCTAAATGCCATCCAAACCATCAAGGTGGGTAACCATTTTCTTGATTTTTCTGCCCCGACCATTGAAGGTGAAGTGATAAAAATCTCAGAACAAATAAAAGGAAAAGTGGCCCTGATCGATATGTGGGCTTCCTGGTGTGGCCCCTGCCGTGGCTTGAGCAAAAGCATAATTCCCATTTATGAAAAATACAAAGACAAGGGATTCACCATTGTTGGCATCGCCAGAGAGTTCAAGACCACCAATCAGTTTAAAACCGCAGTTAAAAAAGACAAATACCCCTGGCTAAATTTAATCGAGTTGGACGACAAAAATGGCATTTGGAACAAATACAATATAAACAAGGGTGGCGGAAATACCTATTTGGTGGATTCAAATGGAATCATTTTGGCGATTCACCCGAAGGCAGAAGAGCTTGAAAAAATTCTTGAGGGTATGTTGAAGTGACTCCCGACTTGATGCCGCAGGTAACAGAAGGATGAGCTCCTATATTCACCCCAGCGCAAAGTCAGGAATCAATTCCCGTCTGGCCGGAGCATGAAAAGCCAGTACAATGTCTCCTTTGGGTACGCCCTTGTCGAGCAGCCATTGGGCTAGTACCAGATCGGTGCCATCGTGCTGAATCCAAATTTTGCCATCTGGCTTGACGTCGAGGTGTACAAAAGGAAGGTATTCGCGTTTATTGTTGTACCAACCCACTGAAAAAAGCACAAAATGCCCCCGCTCCAAATCCATGATCAGTTGGGTCTCCGATGATTCATCAGAAGGGGTCATGTCTGCTACTTCCTGAACAATCTCCCCTACTATTTTTTTGTACGTGCTTACTTTATCCATTGTAGAATTTTGGGTTGGTTTTGACACTATCTTTTGATTATAAATATTTTACGTTTATTTTTTAACCTCCGGCTTCTGGCAGGGAGGGCTACAATTAGGACACAGAAATGCATTGCTGGCAAGATTGTGCTGGTGATTACCAACCCCCAAGCCCCTGGAAGGGGAGAAAAGCTTACGTTAGGTCAATATTCTACCTTTTTTGAGCAAAAGTAAGATTTTCACTTACCGAAAATCTGCTCCTCATCCAGGGGCTTGGGGGTTGGTAACTTGCGTAAAACATTGCATTGCAACAACAATTTTATGCATTTGCCCTACCGCTATCGCCGTAGCCCACTTCCCGCAATTGCCTCGCTTTGAGGCTCGCTTATGGCCGGAGTTGGCCTATTGCGGACATTTTTCAGCTCAACAGAAAGCCACATGGCAAACCTCAGCAACTAGAGCGCAAGACGAAAGCCAACATAGGTGTTGCGAAACGTCGGCGCGCGGTAGTTGCGAAGCGATACACGACAATACCTGGCGGTGCTGTACCAGCTCCCGCCTCGAAGCATGCGGTAAGAGCCAGAAACAGCCCCTGTAGGATTCGTTTGCGCAGTGCTTGAATAAGTACACTTCAAGTCTTGACACCATTCAATCACATTGCCAATCATATCGTACAAACCCAGCTCATTGGCTCTTTTCTGGCCTACCTGATGGGTTTTGCCGCTGGAGTTGTCATCGTACCAGGCCACTTCGGCCAGGGCATTGCTGCCTGCGTAGGTGTAGCCAGCGCTCTGATTTCCGCCACGCGCGGCGTATTCCCATTCCGCTTCAGTGGGTAGGCGGTACTTTTTAACCGTTTTGGCGTTCAGGATTTTGAGAAATTCCTGAATGTCGTTCCAGCTAACATCATCCACTGGACATTGGTCACAGCCTTTAAAAGACAGCTCTTCAGGGTCTTTCCCCATTACTGCCCGCCATTGCGCCTGGGTTACCTCGTACTTGCCAATAGAAAAATCGCTGAGGCTGACGCTGTGCTGGGGTTTTTCGTCATTTTCAGCGTCATTATCCTTATCAGGGCTACCCATAATAAAAGTCCCTCCCTTAACCAGTAACATTTGCCTGCGAAAAGGGTCTTTACTGATGCCCGTGGGTGTAGATTTAACCTCTGTAAGAAGTTCTTGACTAGCTATTTCAGGAGGCGTTTTATCTAAATATTTTTTTTCTAATGTGTTTGTTTCTTGTTTAACCGTGACGAGTGGCTCAGTCTTTTTATCATGAAAAGAGGAGTTGGTTTTATCAGTGAAAGTAGAGTTAGTTTTATCGGTAGAAGAGTTTTGCTTTTCTTGAATCGTTAACGTGTTCGGGAGGCCTTCTTCGCTAGTGCTAGGGGTGGTGGTTCTGATTTTGGGTGTGGGCTTAATAGAAATTTGTTTTGTATTGTTTGTAACGAAGCGGTTTTCAATTTGCTGCAACACCACTTTTTGTTCCTCCATAGGCAAAGTTTTGGCTGCTTCCAAAACCTGCGTCAAGCGCCGAGCATCCGGGAAATCGGTCAGATAGCGCTGTATATTTAGTGCAGAGGGTTCTTTCTGGATGGCTTGTACCGCTTCCCATTCCAACACTTTTATTTTTTCCAAAACCGGCTCATTGAACTCGCCCTTATCGGCGTACAATTGCTGGTATTCCCGCAAATCGGGCAATTCATTGCTCTTTGCGGCCTTGTAGTAATAGGCTTTTTCGATTTTGGGGTGTTTGATTCCCTCTGGCACCTTGGCCTCATACGCATCGATGAAGGATTGATAAGCTTCGGGAGTGTCCTTCCAGGTGGTGGCCCACCAATCCCGCGTCATTTTGGGTGTAAAAGCAAACGTAGCAGAGGAGGCAAAAACCAAAAACGCCAAAAACAAGGCCGCGATGCGCTGGGTGCGGCCATTGAGCCAATTGCCCCCGCTGAAGTTTTCAGATTCTACATTGACCGATTCCTTTTTCATGTTAAAGTTAGGCAGGGCATCTGGCCCCATCACAAAAGACGGCCCAGCCGATTTCAGGGGGACTTCCTCCACGTCGCTGTGCTGGCTGGCTGTTACTACGGTCACGGTTTCCAGCACCGACACATCGCGGGGCACGTATTCTTTGGTGTTTTGGTCAAATTCCAGCAGCGATACTTTCACCAGCAACTGGTGCTGGCCTTCCAGCAGGGGCGTTACCCGAAACAACCATTGCGTGTAGCCGGTAGGCCGCACTTTCTGGTCTTTGGCATTGAGGGGCATGATGTCAAACACCCGGCCTTCGGTGTCCAGCAGTTCGGCGCTCATGCGCTCCGACACCTCTACTTTTTCCTTCATTCGAACATCCCCATCGATGATGATGTCTTCCAGAATGGCGTCTTCGTCAATGGCTATACGGATGGTGCAAATGCTGGCTTTTTGCAGGGGCATGCTGTGCGGCACTCGGTACAGTACACTGCCCGTTTGGGGGCTATTGCTGGAGGATGTGGAGGCAGCAGTGGCGGGAAGATCAAAGTCTGTGGTTTCGAGTTCAGGGATAAAATTGATGAAGGAATCTACGATGATGGCCAGGCGGCGGGCGTAATCTTCCTGGCTGATCAGGCCTTTCATGCGGTCTTTGTTCAGCTGTTGGAGCTGTGCCTGCATGGCCAGGATCAGTTTATGCTTTTCGCCCCTTTCAGGTAAGAGTTCTTTGCACAATTTGAGTCCTGCTGGCAGGTCATCGTTGGCCAGCAATAGATTCAATTCTCGGTGTAGGGAGGAGATGGGTTGGGCCAAAGGCATAGCTGTTGTCGTTTTACCCACAGGGTCTTTGATATTAAAATAGTCTGCGGATAAAGATATGAATTTTTTGAATTGGAATGGCTAAGCTACATATCTACTAAATGAATTTTAAATCCTTCCAGAATTTTTTTGTTGAGTTCAAGCAAAAATTGCGCTTTGCAATGTTGGTATTAACGATGAATCAATTTTTTCAACGCTCCCCATCTCTCATTTCCACCAATAGATTGCAGCCCCGTATATCTTCGGCATCCAATCTGCCCAGCACTTCAAAAGAACCGTCTGCGAAAATCTTTCCCAGGTCATCCGTTGCAATGAATGAAATGGTATCGAGGTTCGCCAGATCGATAATGTTCAGCGCTCCGGTACGGCCTGCGGCCATGGGTTGAAAGGGGTCGGTCACTTCCCGAGTCCAAACCCGGAGGGTTGGAGCGGCTTGAAAAATACCTTCACCCTGAGAGTAAGCTTGGGACAATAGCTCCGTCATCCCATATTCCGAGTGAATGTGTTTCACCTTGAGTCCTTTGGTAAGGATCTCATGCAATTCCGTACGGGTAAGTTCCCTTCGACGGCCTTTCATCCCGCCAGTTTCCATCACGATCAATTCCGGAAAATCCACCCCACCTTCTTCGGCCAAATCCCAGAGGGCAAAACTCACCCCAATCAACAGGGTTGGAATTTTTTGCTGGGCACATTCCGCCAGGGTTTTGCGCAAATCATCGTGGTTGTAGAGGTAAAATCCACTCTGCGGATACCTAGAAATTTGTACAAATTGCTCGGCCATATACACAAGTGAGGAGCCACTGCGTTCGAGGTAAGCGGGTAAAAGTGCCAGTACACAATATTCTTGCAATGGCCCGTAAAATGTTTCAAAACCGCGGCGGGTGTTTTGGGTATAATCTTCGAGGCTGCGTACCGCGTGGGTGCTGGTTTCCGTCCCGGTAGTGCCGCTACTGGAAAAGGTGGCTTCGCTTGGCCATTCACCGGTTTTTATTTGGTATTGCTTAAAGAGTTGAATCGGTAAACAAGGAATGTCTTCCAAACGTTGAATGTTGGTAGGTTCAATGTGCAGCAAATCCAGATATCGGGCATAAAGCGGATTGAACCGGGCTTGAAACCGAAACACTTGAAGCGCAAGCATTTCGAAGCTATCAGGGTCTACTTTTTGAATGAGTTCATGCAGATGACTCCTAGCCGACTGAAATAACATTTCCTGTTTCAATAAAAAGTAGTATTTTTTGTTCAAAATTGTGGCTTGCTGCCCGTTTTTTCCTGAGCTTCGGGGAAACAATAAAAAAACGGTGTTCAACTGGTCAAAATTAGCAATTATGATGAAAACGTTTGAATATTTCCTTTGCGCGCTGCTGGTCTTGCTGCTGGTAACTACTTGCTCCAAACCACCAGAATTCCCTGCTGAGCCGATAATCAAGTTCATCGGCATCAGTCATGCCGCAATTGACCAAAGCCGAGGCGGTGGCATCAAATTGGATACGATTGAAGTGCGTTTTTCGTTCACGGATGGCGACGGAAATTTGGGCAGCAAAGACAGCACCAACATTTCCCTGATTGACAGCCGTGACAAGTTTGAGCACTCTTTTAAAGTGAATCCGATACCACAATTGGGTTCGGGCAATGGCATTCAAGGAGAGATTTCCATAAAATTGACCAATAGCCCCGATACCAAATATTTTTGTTGTACTTTTCCCAACACCCGTCTGACTTGTATTGCAAGCACAAAATTCCCTACGGACACGTTGTCCTACTTCATCCGCATTCGGGATCGCTCCGGCAAATGGAGCAATACGATCAAAACCGACAGGATAACCATTTTTTGTAAATAGACTTGCC
>NZ_JBBAKG010000188.1:0-6154 GCF_040403615.1 Haliscomenobacter sp.
AGGCCATGGCTGCCGACATCACGTTGGCCTACTACAACATTGTACAATTGGAACAGACCACCGACAACCTACGCTATGCCGTAAGTTTGGATCGCGACCTGCTCAATTTGGTGCAAGCCAAAAAGACCATTGGCAGTGCTACCGGTTTGGAATTGCTGCAATCCCGTTCTCGTCTTACAGCCGACAGCGCTCGATTGGTACAGCAAGAAGCCGACATCAAGCGATTTTACATGTCCTTCAATCAATTGCTGAATCGCTCCGTGGATGAAAAATTTCGGGTGGATACTACCCTGTCTACTCAAATGGTTTTGACGCAGGATGAATTGTTGGCAAGTGCCAAACAAGCCAATCCAGACTTGATGCTCAGTAAGTTGAACCAGCAAGTATCGATGCTCAATACCAAAGAAATCAAGGGCCAGTTCAAACCGGAACTTGATCTCACTGGAGCGCTCAACTATTCGTACCAGCGCAACGCAGTGGGTTTTGCTTTGTCCAACCGCAACCTTGGTCCAGTGTTTGGGCTTACGGCTCGGTATCCCATTTACGATGGGCAATTGCGCAAGCAAAACCTGGCCAACTCCAAGATTGTAGAGGAAAACACCAAATTGCAGCTTGACGAACTGATGTACAACCTGGAAGCACAGATTCGGACGCGATACTCCGATTACCAGTCGCTGAAGCAATTGCGCGACCTGGAAGAGGCCAACCTGAAAGTATCTACCGCTCAGGCCAATCTAGCGCGCGAGTTGTACCGCCTGGGCAAAATCACCAACTTTGAAGTACGCGAATCAACCTTGCTGGAAGTACAAGCGCGGGATCGTACGATTCAGGCCTGGTTTCGCTTGAAGCAGGTGGAGATTGGCTTGTTGGATTTGGCGGGGATGAAGATGTTTTAATCATAAAGATTGTAATACCGGAGGGGTACAAGTTGAATTGATTTTCAAGTTGTGCCCCTCTTCCATTGCCAATATGCCCAGGGAATAAATCTCATCCCCTACCCCGCATAACTAAACTGCACCTTTTCCAATTGAATCCCTACTTTTTGCAGCGCTTCTTGCACCTCTTTGAGGTTGCTCTTGACCACTTCGGCGTACCGGGCTTCTACAAACAGGTTTTGTTCCAAAAATTCCAATTCTTCCGGTAGGTTGGTGCGCAGGTTTTCTTCCTGCTTGCGCAAGTAGCTGCGGATTTGCTCAAAGCGTTCTTCCCAATATTTTTGCACCACCGGGTGTGGTTTTTTGAAGATGATTTCCTGGCGTTCGCCTTTTTTGGTGCGCAAGTAGTAAGTATGATTGCGGTCGTTGTGCTGCACTTCGATGCAAAATTCGCCGAGGCCCTGTTTGGTGCGGAGGCGATTCACAAGGTTGCGATTGGCATCGTAAAAATTGATTACCTGGGTATCCTCCAGGTTGAGTTGGCGAAATTGCTTAACTGGAATCAGAAAGCCCTCAAATTGCTGGTCTTCCTTGATCAATTCATAGTAATCCTCTTGTACCAGCAGCAACTGTTCTTCCGCTACGGTATGTTTGACGCGGATTTCTTCGTTGACGTCTTTTTCGAAATCGTCTACTTCGCGCTTGAGCAAATTAAGGTTGACCGCCATGCTGTAGCCGTGGCGGCGAATGGCATCGGTTACCATTTCTTCGATGAGGTCTTTTTGGTCGGGTCTGCTCCAGAGGCAATGCAGCATCAGGAAACAATCCATCAAATCCACCCGGCTGCGGCCATTCAAAAAGGCGGAAGTACGCAGCAAGCGAACAATTTTTTTCCACCTCCGATCGTGGATCGGGATCTGCTGATCCTGATTGTTGGGGCGAGCATTGTGCTCATCGATGCGCAATTTGAGTACCTGAATGGTATTGAGTACTTCGGCAGGCACCTCCACTCCATTGATGGCAGCGTCAAATTGCACCAGTTCCGCTTCGCTGAATTGCACTTCAGCGGGCAGTTCCACCTGGTAGACATCGTCGGTATCCACAATCATGTTGACGAAGTTCTGAAACTTGCGGATGTTGCTCAGTTCCAGGCGCAACAGGAAGCGATCCCAGATGGGGTCGAGGCTGGCATTGCGCGGAGGCAATTCATTGGAAGCCGTGATGATGCCCCGGATGTTTACGCGCAGGTCTTGATCGCCGTTGCGGTATATTTTTTCGTTGAGGATGGTCAGCAAGGCATTTTGGATGGCGGGGCCGGCTTTCCAGATTTCGTCCAAAAACACCACGTTGGCCCCGGGGAGGTAGCGCTCGGTGAGGCGTTCGTAGCGGTCTTCCTCCTTGAGTTTTTTGATGGAAACGGGACCAAAGACTTCGTCGGGCGTACTGAATTTGCTCATCAGGTACTCAAAAGAAGTCCCGTCTCGAAAGGCGTGTTTGAGCCTGCGGGCGATCAAACTTTTGCCCACTCCCGGAGGGCCAAGCAAAAATATACTTTCTCCGGCCAGGGCAGTGAGCAATGCCAGTTTCATGGCCTCTTCGCGCTCGTACAAGCCTTGACAAAGGTTGGACAAAAGCAGTTGAACCCGTTCGCGCAATTGCGTATCTATACTTAATGTTTGCATGTCGATTTGTATCAATTGACGCCCCAATCCCAGCCGCGTACGCCGTCTTCTTCCAACACTTGTTTGCGGATCAACTCATCTACAGAAGCTTTGCGGATGTTGAGCACTACACCTTTGAAATGCAGGGTTTTGCCCGCCATGGCATGATTGAAGTCAACCTTGACGTTTTCATCGTCCCAGGACACAATGCGGCCATGAAAGTCCTCACCTTCTTCGTCAGAAAGGACAATGAAATTGCCTTCAATCAGTACATTTTCCATCGGTGCTTCGCCTTCTTCTTCAAACAGGCCACGAGGTACTTCCAACACCTGCTCAGGGTCAAGTTCGCCGTAGGCCAAACTAGGTGAAAGTACAAATTCAAAGGAGTCTCCTTCCTCCAGGCCGCGTAATTGTTCTTCGAAGGCGGGAAGCAATTGGTCGCCGCCACAAAAAAACTTGAAGGGATAGTGGACATTCATGATTTCCAGGATTTCGCCTTCAGGGCCATCATTGCGCAACTCATAACTCAGGGTGACAACGTTGTGTTCTTCTACGATCATAAACAGTGTTTTTTCGCCTCAACTTAGCATAAGAAATGATTATTTCCTAAACTTCCACCTTCTAAACTGAATTGGGCACGAAAAGTTGATCGACCCGCTACTTTTGTCAGAAGTCGTACACTTTACTGATCTGCATCAACTTTCCTGTAATTTTGGGTATTTTTATCTGTATGTTGGGATGTTGGGGGTTCAACAACCAGCTCTTCAATTTTAAGCCATGAAGCAAGTTTTACTTTTTTCTTTTGCCTTGTTTTTGGGCGTGGTACAAGCCAGTGCCCAGCAGCCAACCAAAGACCAGTGGGAGCATCCGTTTTTTGGCCGCATCCCTCGGGTGACCATGCCTGCCCAAAACAATGCACTACTGCAAGAGGAAGAGTTGAATTTGCGAGAAGCAGGTAGAGCGCCCCAATTTGCCAAACCAATCGAGGTAAATTATACGCCAGCAAACAGCGGGCGTTGGGAAGAAACCGGGTCGGGAAGCAGTCGCTGGCGACTCAGCGTTCGGTCGCTTGGCGCCTACTCTCTTAATTTTGGCTTTACCGGATTTTATTTGCCCAAAGGAGCTGAATTTTTCCTAATCAATACCAAAACGAATGAGAAAATCGGACCGTTCAGCAGTTCGGACAATGAAGACCACGCCGAATTTTGGAGTCCAATTGTAGCAAGTGATGAAGTGATTTTGGAAGTGACCCTACCCAGTCTTCAAAAAACCGATCTGCGCCTGCAACTGGGATTTGTCAACCACGACTTTATGGATTTTACCAAAGTAACTTCCTCCGAATGCCACATCGACATCGTTTGTGGGCAAAACAATGGTTATCCTCAGGTCGATAAATATAGGGATGTAGCACAATCCGTAGGTTTGATCAGCATCCGCGGCTCTTCTATTTGCACGGGTTTTTTGGTCAACAACGGCAAAGAAGATTGCCACCCCTACTTTGTCACTGCCCGGCATTGCCAAAGCAAAGCTTCGGATGCTCCCTCACTGGTGGTGTATTGGAATTTTCAAAACAGTTTTTGTCGCCAGCCTGGTAACATTAGCAATGCCTCCCCTGGCGATGGCAAATTCAGCACCTTTAACTCTGGAATGGTGCAAAGGGCTTCCAACGCCAATTCCGATTTTACCATTTTGGAATTGGATGACCCCGTGGTATTGGATGCCAATGCCTACTTTGCGGGTTGGAACACCAGCACGGATCTACCTGCCGGGGGCGTTGCCATCATTCATCAAGCGGGCAGTGAAGAAAAGCGCTTCAGTTATTCCGCTCAAAAAACTTACCTGGCCAATTGGGGATCATCCAATCTGGTCAACAATGGTTCGCACTTGATTGTACCCCGTTGGGAAATCGGAAGCACCGAGGATGGTTCTTCAGGAGCGCCACTGTTCAACTCCAAAGGGCAAGTGGTGGGGCAATTGCATGGAGGTACCGCCCTTTGCGGCAAAACCGGATATGACTCTTTTGGTACTTTTCGTTCTTCCTGGGATGCCGGAAGCAACCTGAATAACCGCCTACGGGATTGGCTAGACCCCAAACGGGCTGCGCTTACCGAAATTGGAGGCCGTTGGCAGTACCAATGCAGTTACAGCATAGAATTGGACAAAGACAATCAAAGCATTTGTGGACTGGGCAAAGCAACTTGGACGCTAAAGGTGAGCAACCCCAAGGCACAGCCTATTCAATTCAGGGCAATCAATTTGCCCACTGGCTTGAAAGCACAATTCAGCAATAATTCAACCACTGGATCAAGCACAAGCTTGGAAATCACCAACGAGTCCAGCACTTTGTTTGGCTTTTACAACCTCAAATTTCAAGCCATCATCGGAACGGATACCCTGACTCGAATTGTCTTGTTGGAAATCGTGCAAACGCCACAAGCAACGCAGGCGCTGGAGCCTCAAAATGGAGACAAGCTAGTGCCTCTGCCCGTACAATTGCGTTGGAAAAAAGGAAAGTTTGCCCAAAAATACACCATCCTGCTGGCACGAGATGCTGGTTTTACAGACATTATTGGTCGATTTCAGGCTGTTGATACGGCGTACCAAATTGATCGCCTGGATTTGATTGGCACTTATTACTGGAAGGTTTGGGGTACCAATGTTTGTGATACGAATCAGGTGCCGAATACTTACCAGCAATTTGCGATTGCACCGAGTATTCGCCCTTCTGTATTGCCGGATTTCCAACAACGCTGTCAGGCAGATTCCCTGGTTTTATCGCTCAAGGCTGCCGATGGTTACCAGGGCTCAGCAGTACTGAGTTATCGGATTTTTCCCCGTTTGCCATTGACCTTAACGTTTAGCACAGATCCTTCCAAAATCAACGCAGGTGCATTGTTTGAGGCCAAGGCCAAAAATTTGCGCCAGTTGCTGCCGGGTACTTACGAATTGACTTTTTATACCCGCCAAAACAACCAGCGCGACAGCGCAAAAGTAAGGTTTGCGGTTACGGCTGCGCCAACTACTCCGCAGTTAAAGATTCCTGTAGACAGGGCTGTTTTGCTCGAAAAACGGCCAACCTTGAGCTGGAGTAGCACGGGTACTGCGCTGCGTTATGATTTGGAAGTGGCCACCGATTCCGCGTTTGCATTTCCGGTTTGGAACGCAAACTTGACGCTGACGGAGTACCAACGAGCACAAGATTTGGCTGCTGGTCGCTATTTTTGGCGGGTAAAAGCCAGCAATGCTTGCGGAATAGTCCTTTCGAAAATCCAATCATTCACCGTTTTTGAGAGCAATCTCAGTGTCATCAATGGGATTGACGTAGGGGTAGAACCGATTCCCAGCAAAGGCCGGGTGGTGATTCACTTGTCTGCTGCCATTGATGGTGCCAGCATAGATTTGTACAGCATCAGCGGTCAATTGTTGAAGACTTTTGTGCCGAATGATGCCTTTCGGGACTTGAGCCTGGATTTATCCGCGTTTCCGTCAGGGATGTACTTCTTGCGCCTCAAACACCGCCAGTCTTCGGTGGGTTTGCGGGTGATTTTGCAACGTTGAGTTTGGGGGCGATATTGAGCTCTTTGCGCAGCTTCGCTGCTTTTTTCTACCACCTAAGGC
>NZ_JBBAKG010000189.1:0-5887 GCF_040403615.1 Haliscomenobacter sp.
AGTGTCTTATCTAATCCTCTGGCTCAAGAAAAATGATCACTTATTTTTGCCCCACCACTTATTGTTTTTCGTAAGTCGTTTCAACCCAAGCTTCTTTATACGGATAAACTTCAATGTGCTTCGACACCAGATAAATGCGGGGCTTGGTGGCGCCGGTTGGCTTATCAAGACTGGAGATTTGTTGCCGCATGGCTCCATCTTGATCTACCCAAATTTCACCAGCACTAGCTTTGGTGGAAGGTGACGTGAGTGTTAAAACCCCATCTTCAATGTCCTTGCTGTCCAGTTTTTTGACCTCCAATTTCCAGTTCCCTTTTTCGGATGTAGGCGTTCCGACCAATACATGGCTAATGAAAGTACCATCCGCAAAAAACTCATAGGCAACTACTCCTTCTTTCATGGTTACGGTTTGTTTCTTTTCCCCTTTTTCGTTGATGCCGAAGGAAGCTCCACTTTTTAGTTTCCAATAGCCAATTAAGGAGGTATATTCAAGTTTAACCGGGACGGTTGCCGTGTCTTCCTTACTGCACATAAAGGCAGAACTGGCAACAAAGCTAAAAGCCATTATAAATAGCAGTGCAAATCGATTTTTCATAATTCATTGATGGTTTAGTAACGCAGAAAAATTAACTTCCCTCTAAAAAAATCAGGAAGTAATTTTTTGCGTCATACTTAGGAATTAAATGATGATTCAAAACTACGTTGCTGCCCAACCCTTCTCAAGTGCTACTCGATGAACTACTTTTTTTATCGGTGAACGACACCAGAACCAAACTCTTAGGTTCTTTAGCGCACTAAACTTTTCAACTTTTTTTCCCAAAGTACTTGCACAGCATATCTTCTTCTCCTATCTTTGCCACTCCAAAGCGCGATCGCGCGTTTTGACGACCACAGGGTCGGGTGGCCGAGCGGCTAGGCAGAGGTCTGCAAAACCTCGTACAGCGGTTCAAATCCGCTTCCGACCTCCAATTTTCGACTAAAAGGGCAATCGATTCGATTGCCCTTCTTTTTTTCCCGAACTCCCCGTCTGTTTGAGGTGTTGATAGAGGACTTTGTATTTTTGTCATTGCCTTTAGCCCATCAATACCATCACGAGAATCAACAGAATCATTCATTATGCTCATTTGGATTGGCTTTTTAGTTTTAGTAGCTGCATTGCTCGCCCTTGATTTGGGCGTATTCAATAAAGATGCCCATACCATCAATGCCAAGGAAGCCTTGCGTTGGACAGGAGTATGGGTCGCTTTTTCATTGCTATTCAGCATCTTCATCTATTTCGCTTACGAGAATAGTTGGGTACACGAAGAAGGTGCCCCCATGTCGGGTCAAAAAGCAGTGATCACCTACCTGACGGGTTATTTGGTGGAACAATCACTGAGCATCGACAATATATTTGTCATCGCCGTGATCTTTGCTTATTTTAAAATTCCACAGCAATTCCAGCACCGTGTGCTGTTTTGGGGCATCATTGGAGCAGTGTTGTTTCGAGGTTTTATGATTTTGGTAGGCTCCGTGCTGCTGCACCGCTTTGGTTGGATCACCTATGTTTTCGGCGCAATTTTGCTGTATACTGCTTACCGCATGTTGGTGCAAAAAGACCACGACGAAGATGTTGATGTAGACAAGAATCCGTTGGTCGCTTTGGCCAAGCGATTTTTTCCAGTCACCGATCGATTTCACGGAGAAAATTTTTTCATAAAAGTAGACCATGCTACTGCGGCTACGCCTCTGTTTATTGCCCTTTTGGTGATCGAGACCACCGATATCATGTTCGCTTTTGACAGCATCCCTGCCATATTCGCCATTACCACCGATCCTTTTTTGGTATTTACCTCCAATATTTTTGCTATCTTAGGGCTGCGATCTTTGTATTTCGTACTGGCTTCCATGCTCGACAAGTTTCCCTACTTGCGCTATAGTCTGGTAGTCATTTTGGCTTTTGTGGGGGTCAAAATGTGCATTGTGCATCAGGTTGATTTACCAGAATGGCTTTCGCTTGCGGTGATAGCGGTTTCCTTGGCTGCTGGAATTCTCCCTTCTTTGTCCGAAGTTTTGCGTCAAGGTCGGGAAGAAAAAACCGCAGCGACCCCACTAAGCGACCCAAATATTAAAGCTTAAACCCCCAAACAATAAGACCCTAAAAAATGGATGCCATTTTATGCTTGACGGATTATCAGCAACACAGTGACCAGCCTTTCTTGTATGGCTTGCACCTCACCCGTCATTTGCACAATGAGCTTTATGTTGCACACGTCAAAGACGATGCCGATTTTGCAACCCTGGAAGATACCACCCATCTGGATGAAGCTACCGATGAAGAGCAACTGGAGGAGTTTAAAAAACTTCGGGCATTCATTCAATCCAATACCACCGAGGAAAATCAAAAACTGCCCGTTCGAGGTGTGATTGTAGGCGGCAACTTATGGGAAAGCATTCTGATGCTGACCGAAAAATACGATGCCGACCTGATCATCATGGGGATGCGCAACCGGATGAGCCTGGCGGGGCGCATATTTGGCAGCCTGGCCTCCAGAATGATCAATGCCGCTGTCGCTCCGGTTTTGATGACTCCGCCTGGAAACAAGTTTGCACCGATCAAAAACATCGTTTACGCCGCCGACTTTGATGTGGCCAATCTGGCTTCTATAGAAAAAATGGTAGCTTGGAGTCAGGCCCTCGATGCCCACCTTTACCTGGTACATGTCAATGACGATCCGGCAGACAATGTCTGGGCCCGGCAGCAGATGGATAAAATCATGCATGCGCTGGAGGAAGAAAACGAAGACCACCAATTGAGCTTTACCGTTTTGGAGGGCGAAGACATCATGGATCACCTGGAACGCTTCATGCAAGAAGTCAAAGCCGATTTGATTGCACTCACCGCTTACCACAAGGGTTTTTGGGACCGCATCTTTCGCAGTGGCCTGGCGCACGAAATCATTCAGGAGGTCAACATCCCCATACTCATCTTTAAACCCTGATTGCATTGCTGCTACTCATCGATGATGATATTGCCATTCAAGCTTCTCTTGCGCTGTTGTTTCAGCAAGAGGGATTTAAAATGTTGTCTGCCAATTCACCTCAAGAAGCATTGGCTTTTTTGGCAACTCAACAGCCTGAACTGGTCATCCTGGATATGAATTTTTCGGTAGAAACTTCTGGCCTGGAAGGATTGAATACCCTGCGCAAAATCAAAACCCTATACCCCCGGCTACCTGTTGTGTTGCTCACTGGCTGGGGTACGATTGAATTGGCCGTTGAAGGCATGAAGATCGGCGCAGCAGATTTTTTAACCAAACCCTGGCAAAACAACGTATTGCTGCAATCGGTTCGTACCGCCCTTAATTTGGCTCAAACACCTCCCCAAACCCCCAACCGCAAAAGATTAAACGAGCAATTCAATTTTGAAAACATCGTGGGTGAAGACCCCCAATTGCTGGAATTGTTGGAATCCATCGGGCGGGTTGCGCCAACTGATGCTCCGGTACTGATCACCGGAGAAAGCGGAACGGGTAAGGAACTCATTGCCGAGGCTGTACACCTGAATAGCAAGCGCAGCAAAGCACCTTTTGTTAAAGTCAATTTGGGCGGAATTTCGGCCAATTTGTTTGAAAGCGAATTGTTTGGCCATGTACGCGGCGCTTTTACTGATGCCAAAACCGATCGAATCGGTCGTTTCGAAATGGCCCACAAAGGCAGTATCTTTTTGGATGAAATTGGTGATCTGGATTTGAGTAGCCAGGTTAAACTGTTGCGGGTACTACAAGACCGCAGTTTTGAACCCCTTGGCAGCAGCCGCAGCAAAACCGTAGATGTACGCATTGTGTGTGCCACCAACCGCAACCTGGAAGAAATGGTGGCGCAAGGCACTTTTCGCGAAGACCTATTTTACCGCATCAACTTGATTACGGTCAAATTGCCAGCATTGCGCGAACGAGGAGGGGACATTCCGACGCTGGTCAGTTTTTTTGTCAACAACCTCAAAGTCCTTTACAACCGGCCTCAATTGCAGATTCAAAAAGAGGCATTACATTGGCTGCAAAACCTGCCCTTGCCGGGCAACATCCGCCAGTTGAAAAACCTAGTTGAACGCACCGTACTTTTAAGCACTGGAGATGAACTACGTGTAGCTGATTTTCAAAAGAATGTGCAGACATTTAGCCCTGGGACAAAAAGCAATGCTAAATTTCCGGAAGTAGGCACCATGACGCTGGAAGAAATGGAATTGGAAATGATCAAACGCGCACTGGCTTTTCATCAAAATAAACTATTAAAAGTAGCGCGATCGCTGGGGATTACGCGTTTTGCACTGTATCGAAGGCTGGAGAAGTACGGAATTGCCTTTGAAGATCGTGAAGAAGATTAAATACCACCACCCTAAAGAATCATCAACAATGAAACCGATTATTACCCTTGTTTTGTTTGCAATTGCACGCTTGTCTTTCGCGCAAGTTCAATCTTGCCAGGACATCATTTTTCCCACCCTGAATACCTCCTTATATCAAGGTGTGTACTACAGCGACATGCGCTGGGAAGATAGTAAGAAAATCACGGTAGCTTTCTTGAACGGCGACGAATTTTTGCGCAGCAAGGTCATCAAATATGCCCCTGAGTGGAGCAAACATGCCAACATCGTATTTGAATTTGTACCTGGCCCCCAAGCCGATATCCGCATCACCTTCAACAAAGGGGGCTCCTGGTCTTTGATTGGCAAGCAATCCAGCCAATTTTCAGTGGATGCCAATTCCGGCAAATCGCTCAGTGGTAAGGCAGGTACGTCCATGAATTATGGCTGGTTTGATCAGAAAACCAGTGAACAAGAGTTCCGGCGTACCATTTTGCACGAATTTGGTCATGCCTTGGGGATGTTGCATGAGCACTTGAGTCCTTTATCCGGCATCAAGTGGAACATGCCCAAAGTGTATGCGCACTACATGCAAACCCAAAACTGGAGCAAAGAGGACGTAGACAAAAACGTACTGAACAAATACTCCATTACCCAAACCAATGGCGAATACGACCCCAAGTCCATCATGCACTACCCGGTAGATAAGGCATTTACCGTGGATGGCTACGAAGTAGGCTGGAACTACGACTTATCGGCTGGAGATAAAAAGGCAATTGCTACGTTGTACCCATTTACCACCACCAAACCTACTACAACTACCACCACTACAACTACCCCCGAAGCGCCAGCATTGCGCTATCGAATTACTGGATTGGCCTTTGGTGACAGCATTTGGGCGTTGACCATGTCAAAAACAAAAACCAATTATACCGAAGCCTGGCGTACCCGCACGTATTTCCCCAAAGATGAAATCAAGGAGTTTTGGGACAAAAGATACTACATCTCCAATTTGACTTATGGCAACGGCATTTGGGCACTGGTCATGTCTACAGGTACTGGATTTACCGACCAAACCTGGCGCACCAACCCGGAATTTCCCAGTGCTTCGATTCAGGAATTGTGGGCAAGTGGTCACCAAATCAACAGCCTGAATTATGGCAACGGAGTATGGGCACTGGTGATGTCAAAAGGGCTGGGCTATGCACATCAGATCTGGCGTACCCGCCCCAATTTCCCCAAGGATGAGATCCAGGAATTTTGGGATCAGGGCTACTCCATTACCAATTTGACCTATGGAAATGGCCTTTGGGCCTTGGTGATGTCCAAAGGAGCGGGTTATACCGGCCAGATTTGGCGTACCCGCGATCATTACCCCAAGGACGAGATCCAGGAATTGTGGGCAAAAGGCTACCACATCACCCATTTGAGTTACGGCAATGGCCTCTGGGCGCTGGTGATGTCTAAAGGAACGGGATATGCCGTGCAATCCTGGCGCACCAGATCGAATTTTCCGAATGCGGAGATTGATGAGCTGTGGAA
>NZ_JBBAKG010000190.1:0-5878 GCF_040403615.1 Haliscomenobacter sp.
CCAGTGGGCCAACGCCGCCACCGCCCCAGACCTGGTGTTGCGCATCACTCAAGACCAGGTAAGCGCAGCCCGGCTCTTGGTAGTACTCGTACATCAGATCCACTTCGGGATCGTTGATCGAAAAGCCATCGCCAACTGCCCCGTAGGCGGTCATTACTTCCCGAATGATTGCGGCCATGGCCGGATTGTCGTTTTTTTCGATGGGGCGGATCAGAAAAGTGTCGCTTTGCATAATTATGACAGTGCTTTGCGGGAAAAATATGGGTTTTGTCTCAAACAATCGATATTTTTCGGAGAATTTTATTGACCAGTTTCCTAAGTCTGACGCAAAAAATTACTTCCCGATTTTTTTAGAGGCTTTTGAATAGGAAGCTCACTTGAAATGAACCGTTCGACTTCCTATTCAAAACCCAAAATCGGGAAGTTAATTTTTCTGCGTTACTAACCTGAGTGGAGATGAATAAAACCTGTTTATTGTACGGCCTGATTTTGCTGAGTAGCATTCAAAGCTTGCTCGCGCAAGAAAAAAGTGCGCAAACCGATTATCGGTACGGCAAATACCTGGGAATGGCTGCGCTTGCGGATTACCAAAGCAACCGCGACCTTGGCGTTTCTCCTTTGACTTACCGGGGCTTCTTGTTTGGCGGCATGGGCGAACTTGGCTTTGAAGGCAAACGTTGGGACATTGCCATTGACGGTGGGGTAGGAGTGGGAGACAGTAAAGTAAAGAAGGTGGCTACCTTTGGGGCATCGTCGACGGTTTTTTACTACAATGGCCGTTTTTTGTACAAATTCTGGGACAAAAACGAGGGCAACCTGGACTTTCGGGCTGGCTTGCAACTGGGGGGCTATTCTGCCCAGCGGGTCACTCCAGCTTTCTTGAACGCCTCTCTGGTTTGGGAAAGCATCAATACGCTTTTTGCGACCGCCAAAGTCAATTGGCGCATTAGCCATACCCAAACGGCGGGCAGGTTTTTGTTCATTCGCCGCAATGCCGGGGTTCGGCATGTCAAGTTCAGCTCGCAACTCAGTTTGCCCTTGCTGCATTCGGTATGGCGACCAGACTACGCCTACATCGAAGATTTTTCGGATGGAGACGCCAATGTTTATGCCAACAACAAATTGAATTTTGGAGGCATCCGTTTTCAATGGCGCACTGATGGGTATTATTACTTGCTCAACGGCAATGCCTTGCGCCTCACTTACCTATGGGATGCCCAACGCAGCCCGGGTGAGATCAATCGCCTTGAATTGGGGCACCACCAGTTGCTCTTTGGGTTAATGTTTCGATTAAATTAAGACAATTACTATGAATCAGCGCATCATCAAATCATTTTCTATATTCCTGTTTTGCTGCCTGGCCTTATTCGTATTTTCCTGCGAGCAATTGATTTTTGACCAGGAAGTAGCCGATAATCCACGCCAAAATTTTGAATACCTCTGGAAAGAATGCAATGAGAAGTATTCCTTTTTTGATTACAAAAAAATCGATTGGCAAGCGACTTACAACAAGTACTCGCCACAAATCAAAGATAAAATGACCAGCGATGAGCTGTTCAAGGTCTTGTTTGCGATGCTCAATGAACTGCAAGATGGCCATGTGAATTTGATCTCTCCTTTTCGGTCTTCCCGTTACGATTTTGACTTACTGGGGCCTGAAAACTACGATTTGCGCGTGGTACGCGAAAACTACCTCAAAAACGATTACGTCATCACGGGCCCATTTGAACATGCCTTGGTGGGCAGTGACAAAAGGATTGCTTATGTGCGGTATTCCTCTTTTTCCGATAAGGTAGCTCCTGCTTATGTCAATTTTCTCCTGAGTTATTACCGCAATGCGCAGGGACTCATTTTTGACATTCGTCAAAATGGGGGCGGTAGCGCGGCCAATATTTTCAAGATCCTCAATATGATGGCCACCAAAAAAACCTTGCTCTACAATTCCTACCTCAAATCTGGTCCAGGTAAAGAGGATTATGAAGGGCCGCAAGCCGTGTTTGCCGAACCCGACAAGGATCGGTTTAATTTCACCAAAAAGATCGTGGTGCTGATCGACCGGGGTACTTTCAGCGCGGCATCATTCTTTGCGCTGGGGGCCAGGGAATTGGACAACATGATCTTGATGGGAGACAAAACCGGAGGTGGACTGGGTCTGCCCAATGGCGGTCAATTGCCCAATGGTTGGACTTACCGTTTTTCCATTTCACGTACCTTGAGTCCTGCGGGGGAAAATTTTGAAAGTGGCGTTCCGCCAGACATTCAGGTTTTGTTGAAAAAATCGGATCGGGATCGGGGGGTTGATACCGTGATTGAGCGTGCGATCGAAGAATTGAAGAAATAGGGCAAACGCATTTTAGCCAACAAAACTGAAAAACCAAATACCAAGCGGTTGCAGGATCAACATGCCGTCTAAAAGCAGGTTGAAAAATGCCGGGGAGCGTTCAGGGCTGGCGAGCAGCAACAGCAATCCGGTGCACATCAGGCAAACCAGATCAGCGGCATATACAGACAGGGAGTAATATTGGCCAGCGTACAAGCTCGTACCAATGCCAATGGCCAGCAACAAAGCCAAAATTCCGATGGACTTGGCCGCTTTGATCCCCAGTTTGCCAGGAAGCGTAAGCACACCTTGGGAAAGGTCAAAGGCAACATCCCTGATGTCGAAACCGATCGCAATGGCAAAGAAGAAGAGCCATTTTTCCAGAAAAAACACTCCAGTGATGGGGGAAAGTGGAATATTGGTAAAGATACGGGGTAAACAAACCACGACCCAGGCCCAGACGGAGGCCAGTACCAAAATCTTCAGGCGAGGTACATCGCGCAATCTTTTTTGTTTGGGAAAAATCGGGAGGGAATAACTCAGTCCCAATGCGCAAGGAATCAAGAGTGCCAGCTGTACTTTTAGAGGAAGCAGCAAGTACAATACTCCAGCGCAAAAACTTGCCAGCAAGGCCAGTACCAGGATGGTTTGGTGGTGGGAATCTACCCAGGTGGTAACTGTATGATTAGGCCTGTTTTTTTTGAAACCCAAAACCCGGTGCCAATTGTACAAACTCAAAGTGGCGAAAAAGACCCAAATTTCCAATTCATTCCATTCCCAGGCTCCTTTAAGACAAAAGATAGAAGCCGAAATCATGCTGCTTGCTCCAATGGCGAGCCATAAGTTGCTACCCATCAGAACATCTCCGATTGGAGCAAGCTGCTTCATTTAGAAGTATTTGAAATTGTGCTGATAGTCAATTTTTTGTAAAGATTGATAAATGAGCTTGATGACGTTGTTGACATCGTCGGTATGCGCCATTTCAACGGTGGTGTGCATGTAACGCAAAGGCAAGGAAATCAAGGCCGAAGGAACGCCCCCATTGGAATAAGCAAAGGCGTCGGTATCGGTACCCGTGCGGCGAGATGCTGCTTCCCGCTGGAATGGGATCTCGTGTTCGTTGGCTGCATCGATGATGAGGGCCAATAGTTTGTTGTGTACGGCTGGTGCATAGGTTACCGTTGGGCCATTGCCACACTTTACGTCGCCAAACTTTTTCTTGCTGATCAGCGGGGTATTGGTATCGTGGGTTACGTCTGTAATGATGGCCACGTGCGGTTTGATGCTTTGGGCGATCATTTCTGCACCCCGCAGCCCAATTTCTTCCTGCACAGAATTGACGATGTAAAGGCTATACGGCAGCTCGATTTTGTTCTCATGGATGAGGCGCGCTACCTCTGCGATGCAAAACCCGCCAATGCGGTTGTCCAAGGCACGGCCTACATAGTAGCGGTCATTGAGCTTGACGGCTTCGTCTTCGTACACCAGCACGCAACCTACATGAACGCCCATTTCCAGGGCTTCCTCTTTGTTTTTCGCACCAATATCGATGAAGATGTTTTCAACTTTGGGTGACAAATTACTGTCTTCTCCGCTGCGGGTGTGGATGGCTGGCCATCCAAAAACACCCTTTACAATCCCGTTTGGCGTATGTACATTGACCCGCTTGGAAGGGGCAATCATTTGATCGGAGCCTCCATTGCGCACCACGTGTAAAAAGCCGTCGTCCGTAATAAAGTTAACGAACCAGGAGATTTCATCGGCGTGGCCTTCGATGACTACCCTAAAATCCTTTCCTGGATTGATGATGCCATAAGCAGTTCCATAGTTGTCCAAACCCGTTTCGTGAACGAAAGGGCGAATGTAATCAAGCCAAATTTGTTGGCCTGCCGACTCGAACCCGGTTGGAGAGGCGTTATTGAGGTACTGAAATAAAAATTTTTCAGATAGAGCTGTAATCACCGACATAATTAATTTGTTGGTAGTAAACTAACGGATAAATATAAAAATTATCCTTTGGTAGACCTCTTTAGTGAGGAAAATTATATTTTTTCATTTTGCCATTGGGCACTCCAAAGTCGAGGATTTTCTCTCCATTGGCGCAAAGTGGCTTGATCAGCTGCGCTTACATAATTGGATTCAATGGCTACTTCGGTCAAAGTGCTGTAGTTGCTCAATGTTTCCAATGGACACCCTGCTTGCGCAAATGCTTCTTGTGCAGCAGGGAATTCGTAAGTAAAGATGGCCAATACGCCTGCTATGGTGGCGTTTTCAGCACGAAGGGCTTCCACTGCTTGCAGGCTGCTGCCTCCGGTAGAAATCAAGTCTTCCACTACCAAAACCTTCTGTCCGGGTTTTAGCTCCCCTTCGATGAGGTTTTGCCGACCATGTTCCTTGGGTTTTGCACGAACATATACAAAAGGAAGTTTTAGGCGATCGGCCAAAAGTGCACCATGGGGAATGCCTGCCGTGGCTACGCCTGCAATGGCATCAAAACTACCGAACTTCCTTGAAGTTTCTACCAATCCCGCTACCACCAGGTCTCGGATGGCTGGGTAGGAAAGCAAGGTCCGATTGTCGCAATAAATGGGCGACTTTAGCCCCGAGGCCCAGGTGAAGGGTTTTTGTGGACTTAATTTTATTGCTTTAATTTGCAATAAGTTTCTCGCTACTTCAGTGGCAAAATTCATTTCCAAACTGACATTCATTTATGATTGACAAAATAAAAGCACAAATGTACAAAATCTACATTAACGACATTCCATTCATTTTATCGGACGATTTATCCCTGAATCAACAAGTTCCTGGTGATAAACAACACATCGTTGCCCGGTACAACGGCTCGCCTAAAATCTTCCTGAATTATGCCGATATGTTGGAAAAAGGCAGACTGTTGGATTCAATTACTATTTTTTCAGCAGATTTTGAACAGCTTTGGAGCGATTTTCAGTCCAATTTTAAGCTTATCGAGGCTGCAGGAGGCTGTGTTTTTAATGCCCAGCAGGAGTTGCTGGTTATTTTCCGACGAGGTTCCTGGGATTTGCCCAAGGGCAAAATTGATGATGGAGAAAGCCCTGAAGAGGCGGCAGTGCGGGAAGTGGAAGAAGAGACTGGCATTGGGGAAATAGTCTTGGGCGATTTTTTAGGCCATACTTACCATACTTACCGCGATCACAAAGAAAGAAGAATCCTCAAACGGACGTACTGGTACAAAATGCAAACAACTCAAACGGAGCTTGTACCCCAAACCGAAGAAGACATTGAAATTGCCGAATGGGTAAACCCCGCTGCTTTTATGCAACAACCAAAACTAGCGATCTATCGCAGCATCAGTGAAGTCATCAATCTGGTGTTATAGAGGGTCAAAGCATGCGAAATTTTGGAAAAAACAAAGGGCCGTCCAATTTGGACAGCCCTTTGCGCTTATTATCGTGGAATGTGTAGAGACGCGATTCATCGCGTCTCTACCTAATGCCCCGTGAATGAATTCAGGGGATATCAAAATTACTCAACAATAATCATCTTCTTGGTAGCAGTGAAATCGTCAGCTTCCAAAGT
>NZ_JBBAKG010000191.1:0-5877 GCF_040403615.1 Haliscomenobacter sp.
AGGAGGGCCGTGGCGGAAAGACCGAGTGGGGAAATGATGGATTCTGGCATGGATTATTGTGCTGTTCAGGCTTTGCAATTGAAAAGAAAAAATCAGCGAACTCTCTTCTTCCAAGTATCGTTTCGCCTGTTGTGATAGACAGCCAAGATATAGATTACCTTTTTACCTACCTTATAGATCAAATAGTAAGGAAATTTATCAAACTGTACCCTTCGATAGTCTTGATATACTTTGCGGTAGGTATCTGGATTAGCTTGAATTTTTCGAAGCGTCTTTATAAAACCCTCTGTGAATTCTTGCCCTTTACCCGGACTTTGTTCTTCATACCAACCCACTGCTTCGGCGAGATCAATTTTGGCTTTTTTACGGAATCGAAACTGTAATGCCATATTTTTCTTTAAGTTCTTTGCTGATTTCTTCTCCGGTGAATAGCTCGGCTGTTCCGTTTTCAATTTCTGCCCAAGCTTGATCTAAGTCTGCCTTTTGTTCGTCCGAAAGTTCGAAATCATCCTCGGCTTCTTCATTGGCAATTTCTTCAAACAAGAAACGGGCCAGCTCAATTTTCTCGAGTCTGGTCAGTTTTGCTACTTCTTCTATGATGCTTGTACTCATAATCTTGATTGATTTCCCCAAATATACAGAGGAAATTGATTTTTTACAAATGGAAAAGGGGGCATAGTAGCCCTGCAAAATTGCGCTACCTCCCTCACACCCAAACCACCAACGCCTTCTTCCCTTTCCAAACCACGTCCTCAACCTTCCAATCCTTGAGCCCCTTGTGGTCAAAAATGAGCAGCGCGCCTTCATCCAAGTCCAGACTATCAAGATAACCCGTCAGTTGATCCAGTCCATTTTCGTGAGCCTGCTGGCCACGCCACAACTTGAGTTCGATCACGTATTGGTGTTGGTAGTAGGTAATCAGGATATCCAGGCGTTTTTCCTCCGAAATTTGTGGTTCTTTAAAGGCGTGGCCATGCCCATTGAGGATGGGTTTCAAGAAGGCCAAAAAGACCAGGCGACCCTGGCGCTCCAGGAATTCGCGATCTTTTTGGTGGTATTCCGCCTTCATCAATTCCTGAAACTTCAGGAGGGCTTTGCTGATGTTGAAACGATTGCCGGGCATACAATAGGCATCGGCGTTTTCCCGTCCTGCTATATTGGAAGTGTGCTCAGCATTGGCGCTCATGTAATTGAGGATTACCTCGCGGTAGATCCGGTTGTGAATGACCAGTCGGTAGTTTTGTTTGGCAAAAATGCCATAAACCAAACCCTGGTTGATCAAATCAGCGTGGGGATCAAAGGAGAGCTCTTGTCCCTCAATGAGCATGCGTTCAATGAGCTTGTATAAATCGGGGTTGTTGCGGATGTTTTTGATGAGTTCATCAAAATTGACATTGGACTCGCGCAGCAACTGGCTGGCTGCAAGATCTACATCTGCTACCGTCCATGCTTTTTCCTCTTTTAGCGGCAACAACTTTTCATCAAAAATTTTGCACAACTTACTCACCAAAAAAGGATATCCAGCGGTGTAATAAAACAGGCGTTCAGCCACGGCCTGAGCATCCACAAGCACCTCGCGATCCTGCGCGTATTCCTCCAGCATGGGCTGTATTTCCGTGGGCTGAAAGTTCATGTCTACCTCAAAGTCAGCGGCAATGTTCCAGGGCGAGTTGTATTTCTGCTCTTCACCTGGGCGCAACTTGAGTTTGAGGGTTTTTACATCGTGAACGCCAGTAAGGATGACGGAGTGGAAGGTAGGCGCTTCAGTACGCTCGAGGTATTTATTGCGCAACAGTCCTAAAAAACTGACAAACAACTGGTTGTTGCTGCTTTTGTCTATTTCATCAATGAGGAGGACCACTTTTCGCTCGGATTTTTCAACCAAAAGGCTGATTGTATCCGATAGATTGCTAAAGGAGTCTACCAAAGCTTCTTGCTCGGAAATCCACTCCGCAAGTTTTTTATCGGCCCTTTTGCAAGCTTTAGCAACCAAATCTAAAAATACCTTGCTCAATGATGCTTCATTTTCAAAAGGAAGATCTCCCGCTCCTTCAAAACTGGTACGCAGAGCCAAATATTTGCCTGAAGCATTGAGTGTTTCTGTTACCTGAAACAAGGCAGTAGTTTTCCCATACTGCCTTGGCCGATTGATGGTGAAATAATCCCCTTGCTCCACCATCGCCAAAATACGGGCATATTTGGCTGAGGAATCAGCCATGTAATGTTCCGTTGGGAAACAGACCCCCGTGACGTTGAAGCGTTTTTTCATATAGTAAAGATAAGGAATAATCTCATGTAGATGGAGAAATCAAATCCTGAGGGTGGGAGGTAAATCCCTTAATCTCTTACATTTAATCAACATTTTTCTGCACCATATCACTACCAAAAAAAATGGCTTACGCAAAATCATCGCGTAAGCCGTTGAAAATCAATTGTCGGGATGACAGGATTTGAACCTGCGACTCCACGCCCCCCAGGCGTGTGCGCTACCGGGCTGCGCTACATCCCGAAAAAAAGTATAAAATTCGTGAGCGATACAGGACTCGAACCTGTGACCTCTGCTCTGTCAAAGCAGCGCTCTAAACCAACTGAGCTAATCACCCATTTCTGTAATTGCGCTAGAGCTTTTTTTAGCGCATGCAAAGATACAACCGCAAACCGAAAAAGGAAACGCAAATTACAGGTTTTTCTCTAAAAAAATTGAGGTCGAACATAAATCGAACCAAAACCCAGGGGTTTTTGTCCCATTTATGACGACCTCAATCAAAACTACCAGGGTACTGGGGATTTAGTTTTACTTAGGGCACGAGAACCAATGTCATGTCGGTAGTAAAAAACTGTGCTGCAAAGGTAAATCAAATTTGACAAAATCCAAGAGAAATGTTCACTAAAATACCAAAGAGATCGTTTTAGCAACTTTACCGACATATTTTGTCATCGAAACTTGCTTGTTTGTTATTTTTAACCGTTATTTGTGACAGAAAAATTGGATTTACAACAATCCATTCCATTTATTCGTACAGGGCAACAACACTAAGTAAAGCTAGACCAAAATACTAGACCAATGTCGGAAGAGATGTTAAAAAAGAATCTCGCAGGGAATCTGATTCGCCTGCGAGAAGGCCGTGCGTTTACACAAGAAGGATTGGTATTGGCTTTGAAAAAAGAAGGTATCGAGGTTTCCAGAACTGCACTGGCATCGTACGAAAATGAGCGCTCTTTTCCTAAGCTTGATGTTTTGTATGCCCTTTCGCGCTATTTCAATACAGACATCGACACTCTTTTGCAAGAAAAAGAGGAAGCCAGGAATGTTTTGGACAAAAACATTGTTTCGAAACTGAATTTGGACGATTTGCTCCAGGATTTTTCGGAGGTGTTGATGTACATGAAGATGTACCGCAACATGTACTACGCCCTCTCGGAGAACATCTTGAAAAAATTCGGTACCCCAGAGCACCACAAAGAATTGCTGGAAATCATCGGCGGAGTGTATGCCAATGAGCAACTCAAAATGCCCAAACTCCAGGATCTCTTTGTAGGCCGATTGGACATTCGCGAACAATTGGTGTTTCAGGGCATCCACAACCAAATGCCGATTCAGGAATTGGCCCAACAGTTGTGCACCACACCTGAAGCAATTACTGATTTATTCATCAAGGCCAAAGACAAAGTCTTTGACATCCTTTTTGAAGAAGCATCATGAGAAAACCACACATTCAGCCATATGCAAAAAGCTCACTCTAATCTGAACATCAGTGCTGACAAGGATAAACTGAAGGAGCCAAAAACACCTATTGTCCCTGTAACTGATCCTAAAAAAGCGCAAATCGTCCGAGATGCCGACAAAAAGGCGCTTGAAAAACTAAAAACAATTAAAGCATCAGCCATTGCGCTGCTGGTCGCTTCTTGCCTATGGTATGGTATGCCTCCATCTTCCCGTACAGTTTCGGGAGTGGAAAGGTATACCCCTGCTAATCCTGGATTGAACAAGCAACACAGCGCTTCTCCTCCTGGCCATGCCTTGCGGCCTCCAGTCGTGCCCGGACCCATTTATCCAAATGATGTCAACAATAAAGATAAAATAGTCCAAAGCAAGTCAATAGATCGAGATTTTAAGGATAGTAGATATAGTATAAAACAAGATTTGGAAATACAATCTCCTGCGTTTAATTTATTTATTGGAGATGAATTAAATGAGAATAATCAACATTCACCTTTGTATTTTATATTAAAAAGAGTTGTTGAACAGTGTAAAAATTCAAAAAACTGTGCATTAATAGATCGTTTTTCAAGTGAAGAAAGCAGTATTCAAACCCGTTTTTTAAGCGACATTCAACTCAAAACCCCAGTTTCCAATGTTCCTATTTTAATTGATTTTGAATTAAAAGAATACTGTCAATCTTCTACTAAACCGCTATTTAATGAAACGCCTCAAAATAGTGCCAGGATAAAGTTGGTGATGAGGGCTACAGATGTTCGATTAAATAGAATAATTTTTGAGGAAATGATCGATCAGGAAGTTACTCAGAATGGCTGGGCCAATTATGAAATTTCAGGAGAACAAAACAATGAAAGATCTCTTGTATCTGAAAATTCAAATGCAATGAAAAAGGTTCAAATGCAAATTTCTCAAGAAATATTATCCATAATAGATAAGTATTTCCCTTAGCAAAGCAGAAAAATTACCTTCCCGATTTTGGGTTTTGAATAGGAAGTCGAACGGTTCATTTCAAGTGAGCTTTCTATTCAAAACCCTCTAAAAAAATCGGGAAGTAATTTTTTGCGTCAGACTTAGTATCACGACAAACTTTACCCTTAAATGCAACCGCCAAGGAGACTCCCGTGCTTTTTGGCGGTTTTTCATTTCTACCGATGATTTCTATGGTTTTATCGCAATTGTGCTTATCTTCCTCCAACATCCTTGCAAATGCAGGGATCTACACCTACATTGATCCCACTTAAAACACTGAAACTATGGTTCTCATTACTTTTGGCATTATTGCCATCATTGTACTCAATGTAATGTCGAATGTCAGTCCAAACCTCAACAAATTGGGGCGCATTGGTTACATGATCGGCTTTGCATTGATTGTACTCGGGATTATTTCCTCTTGCTTTGTACAGATTACCGCTGGTTCGGTGGGCGTACAGAGCTTGTTTGGCAAAATCCAGGGCAAAGTACTCACCGAAGGACTCAACGTGGTAAACCCCATTATGACGGTCATCAAATTTGACGTCAAAACGCGCAACTACACCATGTCGGCCATCCACGACGAAGGAGATCAACTGGGTGATGATGCGATCCGGGTACTCTCAGCAGATGGTCTGGAAGTGGTGATTGACCTCACCGTGTTGTATCGGGTTACTTCCGATAAAGCGCCCACCATCCTGCGTACCATTGGCGAAGACTACACCCAAGTGGTAGTGCGTCCGATTGTGCGTACGAAAATTCGCGATTTGGCGGCCAATTACGATGCTGTGGCCTTGTACTCCAACAAACGGGAGGAATTCCAGCAGCGCTTGTTTACCGCCGTTGAGAAGGAATTTACCAAGCGTGGATTTTCTTTGGAACAAGTGTTGATCCGCAACCTCAATTTGCCTCAGTCTGTAAAGGCGGCGATTGAGTCCAAAATCAACGCAGAGCAGGAATCGCAGAAAATGCGCTTTATCCTGGACAAAGAACGCCAGGAAGCCGATCGCAAGCGTGTAGAAGCACAGGGTATTTCTGACTACCAGCGCATCTTGACCTCTACCCTGACCGACAAACTGTTGCAGTACGAGAAAATCAAGGCCCAGAAGGAACTGGCAGGCTCTTCCAACGCCAAAATCATTGTCATTGATGGCAAAAACGCGCCAATGATCATGACGGGGAATTAA
>NZ_JBBAKG010000192.1:0-5816 GCF_040403615.1 Haliscomenobacter sp.
CCTCCGGTGCCCAAGACGACTACCGAAGATCCCGTTTTGACTTTGGCCGCATTGACTACCGAGCCATAACCAGTCATCACGCCGCAACCCACGATGGCCGCCGAGGGGAAAGGAATGTCCACCTGGATTTTGACACAAGCTGCTGCCCGCACCAAGGTATATTCGGAGAGTGTACCCAGGCTAAAAGCCCGTTCGATGGGTTGATTTTGAAAACGGGTAGATTCCAGGGTGGCGTGACCTTGGCTGACTTTGTTACCAGCAGTCACCGCTGAATTGCGCTCGCAAATGTGCTGGTTGCCTTCCTGACACTGAAAACATTCATAACAGGGAATCGCCCAGTTGAGCATTACTTTATCTCCCACTTGCAAGGACTGCACCAATGGGCCGACTTTGACGACCACGCCAGCTCCTTCGTGACCCATCACCAGGGGTTTGCCCCAGGATTGCGAATCCCAATCGGTATGGCATACTCCGGCAGCTTTGATTTGCACTAAAACTTCATCTCCAACCGGATCATTTACTTCAATCGTTTCGATAGAAAACTGGCCTTGGCCATTGGCGATGGCGGCTTGAGATTGGATCATCTGCATTGATTTATTGGACTTTTTTATTTCCATTTATATACCCCGATAAATTAAAGAAAAAAACCAAATAAGCTCAAATAATGCTTATAAATCATCAAAAAAATCTGGAGGGTTGGTAAAAATGCTGCGGTGCTGTATTTTACCCCAAAATAGAAGTACGATGAGTATGGGAAATGCAATCGTCCTGTCGGGCGGTTTATTGAATAAACTGGATGCCAAAACCACCCATGGCTTGCTGCGTGGCACCGAACGGTTTACCATCCAGGCGGTAATTGATCATGCCAACGCTGGAAAGGATGCAGGCGAAGTCATGGATGGGAAACACTTGAACATGCCGGTGTACGCCAGTGTGGGTGCGGCCTTGGAAGCGTTGCCCACCCGACCAGATTATTGCATTGTGGGGGTTGCCACCATTGGCGGCGTCTTGCCTCCGACCATGCTGGAAGAAATTCGCCTGGCGCTGGGGCACGGCATCTCCATAGTGAATGGTCTGCACGATTTTTTGAGTGAAAAACCAGAGATTGTCGCCTTGGCCGAAGCAAATAACGCAACACTAATCGATGTACGCAAGCCCAAGCGCCGTGCGGATTTGCATTTTTGGGAAGCCAAAATTTTCTCGGTAACTGCTCCAATCGTTGCGGTGATCGGAATGGATTGTGCCACTGGAAAACGTACCACTGCCCGTTTTTTGCGGGATGCTTGTCGGGCCAAAGGCCATAAAGCGCAGATGATCTACACCGGCCAGACTGGCTGGATGCAGGGGGGGGAATACGGTTTTATCTTTGATTCTACGCTCAACGACTTTATTTCTGGCGAGCTGGAACACGCCATCGTATCCTGCTGGACAGAGACGCAGGCCGACATCATTTTTCTGGAAGGGCAATCTGCGCTGCGCAACCCCAGTGGCCCTTGTGGATCGGAGTTTTTGATCTCGGGCAACGCTAAGAAAGTAGTGTTGGTTGTACCGATAAAACGCGAGTATTTTGACGATCTGCCAGAATGGGGCCCAATTCCATCCGTCGAAAGTGAGATTGCCCTGATTAAGGCCTACGGCGCTGAAGTGGTAGCGCTGGCTTTGAACACAAGAGGAGCAAGCGAAGCGGAAATCGCAGCTTATCAGCAAGAATACGCATCAAAACTGGGCATACCGGTTGTGGCACCTCTGGAAGAAGGCGTGGATCGGATTGTAGAGGTGTTGTTGCCTGAATTATGATGAAAACAATTTACTGAAGGTTGTTGTATTTATTTGGATTTTCCTTTAAATTTGTTTGAAAAATGATGAATATGAACATCCTTGAAATGAAAGGTGCATTCATGGGCATGTTGGCTCAGGTAGAAGACGAGGAACTGCTTCGCGGAATGTTGGAGAAGTGTGTCGAGATGTTAAATAGAACTGACATGCTAGATGATCTTTCTCCCGAAGTTTTGAAAGCCCTCGAAGCCGCAGATCTTGATTTTGATCTCGATGATACCATTCCCAATGATGCAGTTTTTCAACAACTTCGGGCATGGCAAAAATAATCGTCTGGAAGCGTCAAGCCAACCTTCAAATTATTGAAATTGAAACTTACCTTATTGATAACTTTTCAATCAAAATTGCGAACAAATTTTTTGATGTGCTTTACAAAAAATTAGAACGTTTGCAACGATTTCCTGAAAGTGGACAAGCTACAAAGTTCAAGACTATCAGAAGATTGAGAATAAATCGTCTAATTAGTGTCTTTTACAAAATTCAAGGAACCTACATTGTTATCCACTACGTCTGGAATAACCGACAAGATCCAGATAAAAACCCATACCTATAAAAACGGCCTCACAGCTCCAATTCCAAATTCAACTTCGCTGACTGTAACTCCGCCAGGGCATGTTGATCTCCGACCTGCTTGGCTACAGCCATTCCTTTGTCATAGGTAGAGATTGCTTCGAGTAGTGCTTCCTGTCGTTCGTAGAGTTTGGCCAGGTGGAAATAAGCGCCAACGTAGAGCGGATCAAAATCGAAAAGCTGCTGGTAATAGTGCAACGCTTCGGTATCGTCGCCAAGCCCTTCGTTTTCTTTGGCAATAGCGTACAATACAAAAGTATCAGCAGGGCTCTCTTCCTGCATTTGCAACAATTGAAGTAGACGATCACTGGACATAAACCATGAGTGTTATTAGCGGGACCAATTCTGCCCTGTTCCTTAAAGTGTTTATGATAAGACTAATTTAGCGAATTTTCGCTAAATTAGTCGCTGTTTTGCTGTTGAATTCCATATCTTTGCCAAAGCTAAAAATAAAACTTCATTTTCGCCAAAAATACCTGATCGATGAAATTACTGGTCTGTGTGAGCAAAACGCCCGACACCACTACCAAGATCGTATTCAACGCCAGCAATACCGAGCTGGATACCAATGGGGTTCAGTACATCATGAATCCATACGACGAGTGGTATGCCCTGGTGCGTGCGCTCGAATTAAAAGAAACTTTGGGGGGTACCGTAACCCTGATCAACGTTGGTTCAACCGAAAACGACCAAGTGATCCGCAAAGGGTTGGCCATTGGTGCTGACGATGCCGTGCGCATCGACCTCAATCCACAAAGCGCCCTCAGTGTGGCTTACCAAATCGCGGAATACGCCCGGCAGGAAAGTTACGACATCGTCCTTTTGGGCAAGGAAACCATCGACTACAATGGTTCCGAGATCGGCGCCATGATTGCCGAATACCTGGATCAGCCCTTCATCTCTTATGCCAGCAAACTGGATATTGCCGATGGCAAAACGGCTACCATCCAACGCGAAATCGAGGGTGGGGTAGAAGAGCTTGAAGTAGAAGCTCCTTTTGTATTGAGTGCCGCTAAAGGCTTGGCTGAGCAGCGCATTCCCAATATGAAAGGCATCATGATGGCCAAATCCAAGGCGCTCAAGGTAGTTGCGCCTGCGGCGTTTGAAGACCAGGCGGTAGCGGTGCAATACACCTTGCCTCCTGCCAAATCTTCGGTTAAAATGATTGCGCCCGACCACATGGAAGAGTTGGTGAAGTTATTGCATGAAGAAGCGAAAGTAATCTAAGTTTTGAGCCTTACGTTTTGAGTTTTCAGATTTGGCACTGTTCTATAACGGTTCCAAAACCTGAAACACAAAACCCTAAAATACAAACACATGGTTCTGGTATTTGCAGAAAGCCAAAAAGGAAATTTCAAAAAGACTGCTTTTGAAGCCGTCACTTACGGATACAAAACCGCTCAGGCCCTAGGCACTGAGTGCGTTGCACTGGCCTTGGGAACTGCCCACAATGCTGCCGATCTTGGTCTTTATGGTGCATCCAAAGTATTGCACGTTGCGGATGCTGCCCTGGATCAAATTGATGGCCAGGTATACGCCACGGTGATTGCCGAGGTGGGTCAGCAAATTGGTGCAACCGTTATCGTATTGAGCCATACCTCTACAGGTAAATCCATCCACGGCCGCCTGGCCGCTCGGTTGGGCGCTGGTTCGGTAGCGGGCGTCAACAGCATTCCAACGGTAGATGGCGGATTCAAAGTGAAAAAAAGCGTATTCTCCGGCAAGGCGATTGCGGAATACGAAATCAAGTCTGCGGTGAAGGTTTTGTCGGTGATGGGCAACTCTTTGCAGCCTGCCATCGTCGGGAGTGCTGCGCCAATTGAAGCGATTGCAGTGGCCATTCCAGCCAGTCGCGTAAAAGTAAAATCGGTTAGCCGCGTAGAAGGCATTGTGCCCCTGCCTGAAGCCGAGTTGGTGGTATCCGCTGGTCGGGGCTTGAAAGGCCCGGAAAATTGGGGAATCATCGAAGACCTGGCCGTTACCCTTGGCGCTACCACGGCTTGTTCTCGCCCAGTTGCGGATGTACACTGGCGGCCTCACCACGAACACGTTGGCCAAACGGGCATTGCGATCCGCCCCAACTTGTACATCGCCATCGGTATTTCTGGTGCCATTCAACACCTGGCCGGAGTCAACAACTCCAAAACCATTGTGGTGATCAACAAAGACCCCGAAGCACCTTTCTTCAAAGCAGCAGATTACGGCGTGGTCGGAGACCTTTTTGAGGTGGTACCCGCACTGAATGAAGCGATTAAAAAATATAAAGCAGCGCAAGGATAGAATTTTTTTCAATGTCCAATAGCCAATAATCAATGTCCAATGTCCAAAATGGTAGTGCAATTTTGGGCGATTTGATTAGAAAATGCTGAAAATGGGATGAGCGAGGTAGGGAAAAAACCATATAAATTTGATTTGGAAGATCGATTTATCGATTTTGCATCCCGAGTCATTGATGTAGTGGAATCTTTACCTCGCACAATTGCCGCAAAGCACTTGGGCAATCAGTTGGTTAGATCAGGAACAGCACCAGCGCTGAATTATGGTGAAGCACAAGCGGCTGAAGCACAAGCCGACTTTGTCCATAAAATGAAAATTGTCCTCAAAGAGCTCCGAGAGACAAAAGTCTGTCTGAAAATTATTCTTAAACGGAACTATTTTTCTCAAGAAAAACTTGCTTCTTTGTGCCAAGAAAATGATGAGCTTGTCGCAATAATTTTCAAAAGTATTGCAACTTCCCGTGAAATCAAACCATAATCTTGCGCTGATTTCACGAGTATCGCATTACCAAATTGGATATTGGCTATTGGATATTGGCTATTGATTATTGAAGAAAAAATGCATTCCGAAACAAAGGCAATTCGCGGTCAAATGGACCGCACCGACTACCGCGAGCACAGTCCCGCGATGTACCTTACCTCCAGCTTCACCTTTCCGAATGCGGAGCTCATGGCCGATACTTTTGCAGGCCTCAACGACGACATCATTTATTCCCGCTATAACAATCCGAGTGTAGACGAGTTCATCAGCAAGGTTTGTCAACTGGAAGGCGCGGAAGACGGTTTTGCTACTGCTTCAGGTATGGCGGCAGTGTTTGCCAGCATGGCTGCATTGCTGCGTTCTGGTGATCACATTCTGGCTTCGCGGGCAGTGTTTGGTTCTACCCACCAGATTTTGACCCAGATATTCCCCAAGTGGGGCATCACCTTTACTTACGTTGACCCAACCGACATCGACAATTGGGATCAGCACATTCAGCCCAATACTAAGATGCTGGTACTGGAATCGCCTTCCAATCCTGGACTGGCGTTGGTTGATTTGGAAAAAGCCGGAAAATTGTGCCAAAAGCACGGCATCATTTTCAATATCGACAATTGTTTTGCCACTCCGGTCCTTCAGACACCTACCGATTA
>NZ_JBBAKG010000193.1:0-5766 GCF_040403615.1 Haliscomenobacter sp.
GGCAACCAGATATTACCCGCGCTAAGCAGCAATTGGGTTGGGAGCCAACGATTCCTTTGACACAAGGCCTGGACAAGACCATTGCTTACTTCAAGGAACTAGTCGACCGCACTTAGTTTGAAATTGGCTCGGGTGGCGCTGTAAGTCCGGTCAAACTTCGTAATCCTCGCGCAGATAATGCTTCTTCGATTCGGCCCCAAAAGTCGGTTTCGGCAAGTTTCAGTGCTCTCGCTTGTGCGGCTATTTGTCGTTGTTTGAGTTCTACGGGGTTAGAAAGTGCATCCTTGACAACGTGTTCAAGGTTGCTCAGTTCATCAAAGAACCCGAATTGGTCGGGTGCAAAAAAGTGGCGAGTTCTATTACGGTCATCGGTCAGACACAAGCACTGCGCCAAAGCCGCCTCTTGAAGACGAATTTTATATTGCTCACCAGGACCGCCAGCAGCTTGACTGAAGTTAATAGTCATTTGGCTTTGGGCAAGACCGTACATGTAATCGAGATACGACGGCTGATTTGACCGACTCTCATGGTAATCAGTTGTGACATCAGGTCGGTGTGGATTCACGGCGACATTAACTCCGTCAGCACGTAATTGATCAATTAATTGGACTCGGTAATCATAAAGCGCGCCGATGAATGTTAAATCGTATATTTTCTCGGCCCCCGCTACCCGGTCGAGAATGGCCGATGTTGTGGCGCGGGACAAAGGCATTGTCATCGGGCCCGCTTCGATCCGTCCTTTGACCGTGAGCCCTGAAATGGGTTGACATAGTTCAGCCACAAGCAAGCGCGAATTGATTCCCGCGAGCCGTTTGGCTCGAACGCTTAACCACGGGTACGCCCAATCCCACATGACACCAATGAAAACCCCACCCCAATTGTTGGCAAGCATGGTCATTGGGACATCCCACGACCAGGTGTCCGCCTTATTGGGATCGGATTCAATTTGACCGACAACATGGGTGGCTTTGGTGTCAATGATTAACTGCATTAAACGCGCGTGGTAATCAAAATTGGGATCGGATTTATCGGTGGCTAATAGCGTGACGCGCTCAGGGCCTAAAATTTCTTGCAGCGACTGATAAATTTCGAAGAAATGATTTTGCCCAGCCACATGCCAAGTGGGGGCATCTGGCCCGTAATGCGGGATGACAATTACGTGCAAATCGCGTTGTGAATCTTGTGAGGCGATAGTTAACGGCGCTGCGAATTCCGCCAGACTTGGTAACTGCGATTTGACAATTTTGTCACGCTGCCGATTCCACACTTGATAGTGCAGAGTGGGAAATATTTTGTGGAGTGGAGATGTCACCTTGCCAATGAGGGAAACAGGTTTATCGGTCACCTTGTAACCCTCCCTTCACTTTAGCTAGGCAAGTTGTGACAAATCCAACCGCTGTGTTTGTCCACTCTTGCAATTGTTGGACTCCACGTGGTTGGAAAACCGATACCCGTGCTCGGTGGAATTCAGATACTGCAGCCCGCCAATCTTGAGTTGACGCACCTCCTTGTTGAAAATGCGCAATGGGGAAGGGAATGATTTCCGGTGCTGATTCTTTACTCGCCTTGAGCATTAAGTGATAGTCGCTCGTTGTTGGATAGGTTTCATCAAATCCACCCAATGATTTAATGAGGTTAAGTTGCATAACCGTCCCCTGGTGGGACGGAAAGAGTCCTCGGGCAAAAAGCTGTGATCGCTCGGCAGCGTAGGACCATGAAGGCTCAACTAAATCTTTACCCGACGATGAAGTGAAATGCACCCGGCCGTAGGCCCAGTTGGGTGAGCTGGATTGCAGGAATTCGACCAGCCGTGAAAGTACATCCGTATTAAAGAAAGTGTCGCCAGCATTGAGGAACAGAACATAATCCCCTTTGGCCTGTGAAAGGCCGAAATTCATGGCACTAAAAATTCCTTCAGGTTTTTGCCAGTAGTAGGAGAAATCAGATATTCCTGAATCAGTAAGGACTTCTTCCATTGCCGGTGATGAACCATCGATCACTACGAATTGGATGTGAGAAGGGTCGATACGCTGTTGTTCTGCCATTGAATTTAGTGTGTGCCGCAGCCCTGACGGGTCATCTTTAACTACAGTAATCACGGACAGAATCGGCACAGACCGACCCTAACAGGGTGCTGAAGGAGGAGTAGAGGTGTCAACCACGCCAGATCTCTTCCTTGGTCTCGTCACCCACCAGAATTCAGCTTTCAATTCTTCCGGCGAGTCCACCGGGGCATTGGAGGGTCTAGCCCAGCAGTTACGAAGTGCTGGGCTTTTGGTCGAAACCCTGATCAGTGATCGTGATGATTACACCAGTGACAATTTCCCGATTTCAGCAGATTCACTTCGGTCAGCCGCAAAAGCGCAATCCCAATTGGAGCGCGACTGGCGACTTTTCCTGATCTCTCGAGCACAATTCGCTGCACCAACTCGGTTCGTCAAGAGTTTCGCCACCCGGGCCCTGTATCAATTGATGGTGTCGAAAAGGCTTGCTGGCACTAAAGGGGGAGGCGCGGCACAAGCTGCGAAAGCGTATCGGCGACTGCTCAATATCGATCTATCTCATAGACGAATACTCGAAGAAGGAATCAAGTCGGGCGCGTCACTGATCGTGGTTCTAGAAGATGATGCATCCCCATTAACTAGTCAGAAAGTGCAAGCCCTCGCTGATGTGATTCGTTTGGCCCGCACGCAGGGTGTTGACTTCGTTAACCTCTCTGAATCAATTTCAGTTTACGACCTAGGTATTACTCGAATCCTTGATCGGGGAATTGATATTTCGAATGATCAGGGAAGCCGAGTAATAGCACTGGATACCCCGGTCACTAACACCGTATGTGCAAACATTTATGGATCGGATTTCGCGGTTCTCCTCGCGCGTTATTTGAGTGAAGATCGGTTGACCCCGGTGATCCCGATCGATTGGCGATTAAACCAGGTCATGCTGGATCACCCGAATACGCAGTGTTGGTGGGTTCGACCGGGTCTTTTCCTGCAGAGATCAATGCACCCGAGTGGTCGCGATTAATACTTGAGCGAGTAGGGGGCCAGCGGACTGCGCCAATTGTGTCGGTGAAAGTCCAACCAGTCTTTAACGAGAAGCCAGCCAGTTAGCGGCTTAACTTGGGCCTTAAAAGGGATTCCGATTCGTTCCAGTTCCACGAGTGATTCACGAATATCTGTGAGATACGGCCGATACAGAGCGCTGATTGTCCGGCTGGGGAGTCGGTAGGTTCCGACATAAGCACGGTCGCTGGTTGCCAAACGCAATCGGTGAAAATGGTAAAGAACTGCGGAGTCGGGGTCGAAACTTATTGCATTCCAAGGAGCTTGGGTCTTTTCCACCGCCGTGAGAACGTGAACCCGCTCTCCGAACCTTTCTGCCCACCCATCGAGGTATTTCTGGTCTCCGAAGCGGGTTGGTTCAACAATGGCGTAGCACCAATCAAGGCATTTGCTTTGCCAGTCACGGCGGATATCGGTTGAACCCTCGCGGGTGAACGGCATGAACTGAACACAGTAAATCCCGAATTTTAGATTGTTGGCGCCCTCAAGTGCGTAAGCGTGTGGAGTGATCAGTGAATCTGCCGAACCCATCTCCGCCAAAATCAAGTCAGGTGATTTAGTGAACCACACATCTGAATCGACATATGTCACTCGATTTACTTCTGGGGCGAGTTCAAAAACAAATTCAACACTGAATGGCGTGAGGGTCCAGCAGTACTCGGCTATTGACCGTGAGTCTTTAATGGCGAGCAATTCAGGGGTTTCAACCGTTGCAAGCGGAATCAGAGTGATGTGTGCCAGGTGTAAATCGGTTAACGCACGCTCGGTTGTTTCGTCCATGCAAATTACCCATAGGTGAAAGTCTGAGGCTGTTCGCATGAGTGACTTGTGGAGCGCCAATCCATTGGGCAAAAACGTTGAATCAAAAAGTGTTACGAAGTGCTCCGTCATTGATTCATGATCCCGTTGGAGAAAACGAGTTCACCGACGCAATTACATGGTCCAGTTCAGTTTCGGTGAGCTGCGGGTGACACGGAATAGACAAACAAGTGTCCGCATGTCCTCGTGCGTTTGGCAAACCCTGGGGATCCGTTGCAATTCCTGACAACGCCACTTGTTGATCGGCCGAGATGGGGTAGTGAATGAGTGTTTCAACACCAGAGTCCATTAAGTGTTTTTGTAATTGCTCACGGAAGGGGGTTGTAAAAACAAATAAGTGATACACATGCTGCTCAGGACTAAGCGGTGTAGCGAGTAGTTTCACCCACTGGTTGTTGATTTCAGCCTGGTAACGAGCAGCAATCTGCTTTCTACGGGCCGTAAATTCGTCTAACCAATTGAGTCGAACCCGCAATATGGCTGCCTGTAGTTCATCAAGGCGACTATTCATTCCGATTTCAAGGTGTTCGTATCGGTTAACTTGACCGTAGTTTCGAAGCATTCGAGCCTGCTGGTCAATTTTAGAATCATTAGTTACGAGTGCACCAGCATCACCGATCGCGCCAAGGTTTTTGGTGGGGTAGAAACTAAAAGCCCCCGCGATACCGAATGATCCGCAACCGACACCGTTTTCTTGAGCACCGTGGCTTTGGGCGCAGTCCTCAATTAATGCAATCCCATGTGAATCACAAAGCTTCTGCCATGCGGCCATGTTTCTTACTTGCCCATAAAGGTGGACCAAAATAATTGCGCGAGTCTTCTCGTTGATGCAACGCTCAACACTTGCAGGATCCAGTAATGCTGTTTCCGGGTCAATGTCGGCCAATACAGGTGTGGCCCCTGCTCGAATGATCCCCAGAATGGTAGCTACGGCCGTCATAGGAGTCGTGATTACTTGATCACCGGCTCCTATCCCCTGAGTGCGAAGAATGATTTCAAGGGCATCAAGTCCATTAGCGACACCGACTGCATATTGTGCTTTGGAGTAATCAGCCCACTCTGATTCAAACTGAGTGACTTGTTTTCCGAGCACGTAGTAATGAGATGTAAATACCGAAGTGGCAGCCTCTTGCTCGGCGAGCAGGATCTCAGCGGGTTCTTGACTGAACCCATTCATGGAAATCATGGCGTTCTCCTCACTTGTCCCAGTAGTGGGATGCGTTCTCCCGATAAAAATTAAGAGTCTCCGTGATTCCTTCGGTCAATGACACGCTTGGTTCCCATCCGAGTTCCTTGTGGATCAACGTCGTATCAGCGTAGTAGTCACCGATATCAATCTTTTTTCGATCCTCGGGGAAAGGAACGAGTTCGTATTTCGCTGAAGGTTCAAACTCGCAGATCAATTGAGCGAGTTTCTCCAACGAGATGACCTCAGGGCTGCCAAGGTTGAAGACCTTGCCCTCAGCATTAGATGAGCTCGCCGACATTAAAAGTGCATTCACGCAGTCATCAACGTAATTGAAATCGCGCAACTGCTTTCCGTCACCAAAGACTTTGATGGTTTCACCACTGAGTGCTTGCTTAATCCAGATACCCAGGAACGTTTGACGAGCATCTTTGACGCGCATTCCTGGACCGTAAGTATTGGTGAGGCGAAGAGCACACGCTGGAATTCCATAAACATCCTGATAAAGCAGGTGGTACCACTCGCCCGCGAGTTTGTT
The DNA here is from genome assembly GCF_040403615.1 of Haliscomenobacter sp. NCBI lineage: Bacteria > Pseudomonadati > Bacteroidota > Saprospiria > Saprospirales > Haliscomenobacteraceae > Haliscomenobacter > Haliscomenobacter sp. The sequence continues at coordinate 5,609 of NZ_JBBAKG010000193.1, forward strand.
GATTCCGTTGACATCAACGGGGCGAGTCGGGTGCTCCTCGGTTACCGGAAGAAAATCTGGTTTTCCATAGAGCTGCCGGGTACTGGCAAACACAACTCGAGCGCCCGGATTTTGTCCACGACACGCCTCCAATATCGAAAGCTGCGCGTCTGCATTTA
>NZ_JBBAKG010000194.1:0-5319 GCF_040403615.1 Haliscomenobacter sp.
TTTCCCGCCTTCGGCGTGATGGCACAAAGTCCCCAAGAAACTCTTTTGGGCTCAATCAATTTTGGGTCTTAAACCCTTCGTGTCTAAAAAGCTTTGCCGCAGGCAAAGCAAAATCCGTTTTAATCCGCCCAAATCCGCGTCATCCGTTCTCCCATCCTGTCACTTTTAGCAAAAAGAGGCGAAGCCTCAAAAAGCCTGCAGTGCTAAAACGTCGTGCTCGTCGTGGTTACAAAAAATAGCAGCGAAGCTGCGAAAAATGTCAATATTACTTCTTATTACTCTCTGCTACAGCCCAATCCAAAATGCCCTCAATATCCCCATTTCTGGCCATCCCAGGGTAGATGATAAAACTGCCGATCGCCACCCAGTACAATCACATCCAGACGCTCGGGCCCCCAGGAGGCAACCGATAGCCCTCCCAACATGTATCCGCCCAGATTTTGGATGTTGATTGCGCCCTCTGAGGTAGTTTGACGATAACCTAAAGAACCGTTCAATGCGGTGTAAAACAAATCGACTTCTCCTTCTTTTCGGCTGATGGCCTGGAGCGCTGAGCCTGCTTTGACCGGAATTTTTAATTCGTACCATTGGCTCCATCCCGTGGGATAGAAGTGCAAACCCCAAATTTTTCCATCCATTCCCGGAGCAAAGAGGTTAATTCGGTTGACATCAGAACAAACCGCGGTGAAGCGGCCTTCCGTCAAACCGCCCAGGTTTTCCCATGTGCCCCAGCCATTCTCGTAATATAGGTGCTCCATTCTTTGGCTAACCTGGGCAAAAATGTCCAAACGGCCTGGCCCCCAGGAAGTAACCCGGACGAAACCGTCATCGATGGGCAATTTGCCATTGCGCAGTTCCTCCCAGGTGCCCCAGCCATTGTCCCACCAAGTGTGTTTGAGTCCTCCCCCTTCGGTTATGGCAAAAATGTCGAGGCGATTCGGTGCCCAGCTAAGCAGCTCAATTTCTCCCTCCAGGTCACCACCTCCGCGGTGATCCCAAGCGCTCCATTTTTTTCCATCCCAATATGTATGGTACAGGTGGCCTTCCAGGGTAGTGAATGCATCCATACGTCCTGGTTCCCAAGAAATAACTTTGAGTCGCCCCCTATCATTCCCATCACCGTGTGGCCAGCCCATGAGTTCCCATTCAGACCAGGTGCTGTTTTGCCAACGGCGGCAATAAATTTTCTCGCCAGCATCCCAAAATACAGCCAATTGATCCGGGCCATATGCCAAGGTGATTGGGAATTTTTGCCCAGGGCCACCGGCCAGGTTGCCCCATTGGGGATTGGCGGCGGATTGTTGGGTTTGTTGAGCTTGTGCAACCGAAGCGCCAAGCAGCAAGAAAAACAAGCTTAAATATACGGTGTAGCGCATGATTTATTGATTGACGGGCAATTTGGAAATATTCAAGCGGGTGAGACTGATCACTTCTCCTGCTTCCGAAAACTCTTCACTGTAATCGTATTTGGGCAAATCATTGAGGTAAAACCGTTTGTAACAAAGCCTGCGACTGGTTTTGCCGGTTTCACACTTTTTGGTGTTGTCCAGGTAGCGGAAGGTGAAATGGTCGTCGTCTCCATCACCGTAAGCGTAATCGGGATTGGCATCTTTTTCAAACAGGGCAAAATAAATGTCGATGTAACTGCCGTCGGCGGTACCGGGAGGGAAAATGAATTTTACATTGCTGCCGGGCACGATGGAGTTCCCTTTGTTGTCGAGGTCTACACTTTGTTCGCCCGGCAAGTCCAGGAGGATGTTTTGGCCTCGCTCGGCGGGTACTTCTGCATTGTTGCTCTGGTAGGCCATGACCCAAACTTTGCCATACATATCCAGATCACCTCCTTCGGGGCTGCCTTTCAGCATCAGGCCATTGATTTCGACGGCCGCTCCCGAAGCCTTTACCGCAGGCAGTGTGCAGGTTTGTTTGATGAATTCGTCGGTGGCGGTATTGTAACTCACGATCCAGTTGTCTCGCGTAGTGGCGATGGTGTACCGAATGGGCTGGCTGGTGTGGTAGCTCATGCTGCTTTCAATACTTTGCACCCGGTTTTTCAGATCACTCAGACTGTAGGCTGAGACCACATCCCGAGATTGGCCCCCCACTACAAACATTTTAATGGTCATTTCCTGGTTCAGTTCCCGGCTCATCATGTCCAAATCCACGTTGCCCCCAGCAACAAAAGCCTCTACCTTCAGCTTTAACTTGTTTGCAATCACTTCCAGCGATTCTTTTATTTCCACACTGGCCAGGATGCGCAATCCATAGTCCGCTTTTTTCAAATACACCAGGTTGGGATCTTGATTCAGGGCATCATCCGTAAAAAAACCACCTTGTGGGGCATTGGCCTCAATGGTAAACATGATTTTGGTGATGTCAATCAGCAAGTAAGTGCTTTTTGAGCCGCGTTGAAAATTGAAGAGATTGTCGATGCTGTAGGTCAGGTAATGCGCACCAGCTCCGATTTGGAGTTGAAAATCAGCCTCGTTGTGCACTTCTTTGATGGTGGCATTGTAAGTCAGGTTGGTTTGTTTTTTCTCTTCGCTCGAAAATTGGCCGTACAGATTGGCAATGGCTTGTTGGAGGTTCGGCTTGGTCGGGTTTTGCACGTCTTGGGTCACTGTTCCTCCGGCGATAACATTTTTAACATCCGCAGAAAGAATCATGGGTTTCAGGGCATCCGTTTGCCGTTTCCAGGAGCCACTCAAATAGTCCAGGATATTGAATACGGAGCCGGGCACTACTTCTCCAACTTGTGAAGCAATGTCTGCAGTCATGAAAGAATTATCGTCCAGGCTGATGCGGATGATCGAGGATTCACAATCCACATCCGAGGAGGGGGCAGGTTTTTGACTGGTGATGCGGGCTTTGTTGGTTTTGGCTGCCATGTTTCCAGCCAGTGGTGGGGCAATTTGGTAGCGAGAAGTCAGGGTAACCCCATCCGAAGTTCGGCGGGTTTTTTCATAAGTACGGGTAATCGCAGGGCTTACTTTTTCCAGTTGATCTTTGTTGACCTTAAATCCTGATTCAGCGAGCTCCAGGGCAAAAATTGCCCCTCCTCCGGTGTATTGCACCACCGCAATGCCATTGGCGGCCTGCTCGTTTCCGCCGTACAGGTGCCAGTATTTTTGGGATTGTTCGCAACGGATGTTGAAGCCATTGCCATTGGCGACAAGCGAAAAATGCAAGTTTGCCTGATTGACATAATCCCATTGGATGATGGGGGCATTGTTGTCCCAGGATTGTCCGGCTACATTCAGGTAGCGGTTGCTGTGCATGGCCTTGAGGGTGAACACATTGTTGCCGATGTTTTTGAGTTCAAATTTGTGGTTCGCTGCATTCACAAAATCCCATTGAATCAATGCCGCGCCATTGTTGGGGTCAATGCCCGCTACACCAAGGTATTTGCCCGTATTGAGCACTTTGAGGTAATACACGCCATCAGTGATGCTCTGCCGCTTCAGCATAGCGGTAGTATTGCTTTGTAGGGTTTGGATTTTGACGGGTTGTGCATTCACAACAAGTTGGCTGAGGGATAAGCAAAGCAGTAGGCTTATCCAAAGCTGAACGATTGGATTTCTCATGGTGTTGCAATAAAGTTTTAGGTGATTTATGGTTTTACAAAAAGCGCACTTGTGCCATAAAAATGAAGGATGTAGGTGCCAGCAGGTAAGTCGGCAACAGACCATTGTTGCACATTTTCACCCGCACCCAGGTTCATGTTTTTGCTTTTGAGCAACTGGCCATTGCTGGAAAGGATATTCAGGTTGGCATTGAGTTTTTGTTCAGTTTCCAGGGCAAAAAAGAGGATTTCGCTCTGGACTGGATTTTGTTTGATGCGGAGTTGTAGCCCAGTTTTGGCGGGAGTGGATTTTACCCCCGAAACCACACCAAACTCATCGGCACCAATATCTGGATTGAGGTCTCGCAAACCCGCGTCCACATCGTGCGTAATCATCGGAATCGGAATGGCTTTCCCGATACATGGGCTGCCTGAAACCAAATGGCCTTTGGGATCAATTTTGGGATCTACTTCCAGACTTTTTTGATCGGTACCATTTTGTGTTTTCCATTGGGCGAGGGTGAGGTCTTCCCAAGTGAGGGCGTTACTGATAAAAACGGATTTGCCGCCATTGCGGAAATACACATTGTTGTCGATGACATTGGTTTTGGAACCCGCATCCTCTCGAATCCGCAACATGGGCAGATTTTGATTAGAAGTTTGGACAAAAAGGTTGTTCTGAATTTTGGCATTGATGTTGCCCGGATGTGCCGACTTGGTATTGCTCAACCAAACATCGCCCACATTAAAAAAAAGAGTGGCCATTTCGTTTTGTCCCGTATTGACCACGGTATTGTGGTAAATCTGGGCATTTTTGGCCCCCCACAGGCCAATGCCAGCGTGCTTGGTATTCATGATCAGGTTGTTGATCATGATGCCGTCCAGGTTTTCATAATATTCGGGATTGGATTGGGTGTCAAACCATTCCTCGTCGGTGTAAAAACCGAGATAAATCCCCCCTTCGCCACAATTGGTGATGGTATTGCCCTCGATGCGGCAATTGCGTGCACCGCCCTTGGCATAAATCCCGGTGGTGGCAATATCGTGAATTTTACAGCCTTTGACCAGCATATCAGGCGCGTTGACATTGTCGATGCCTTCGGCGTTGAAATCCAGTTGTGCCCCAGGGCCTTTGCCGCTGTTGTAAATTTCACAGTTGAGGATTTTGATGCCTCTGCACGCTGGGGTGAGTTTGATGGCATCCCGCCCTGTATCGTGGATGATGCAATTGCGTACGGTAATGTTGCTGGTGCCGCGGCGTTTGGAAAAAGGTATGGAATTGTCCCAGTCCCAATTGCTTTCAAATTTGAGTCCGTAATAATACCCCCCTACGATTTCCAGGCGTTCGAGCAGGCCTCCATCGGTCTCAGGCTCGTTGTACCAAAGGCAAGAGCTAATGTCTTCCACATTGGTCACCGCCGAAATGATGGCCCATTCATTGGCATAGGAACGAATGGTCAGGTTGCTTTTGTTGACGCGGATTTCGTTGGAGGTGTATTTGCCGCCCCGCAATTCAATGATGCTACCCGGTGTAGCGAGGGCAATGGCTTTGACGAGGGTTTTTAAGGGGGCCGCCAAAGTGCCAGGATTGTTGTCATTGCCCGTTGTTGCCACATAAAAAGTAGCGGCATTGAGCGCTAAGGGCAAGAAGAAGAACCAAAAAATCAGGATATGTTTCATGTTTATTGACTGTTTTTTAGTGCTTAGGGGCGATAAAAAAATAAGTGATCATTTTGCCAGAGGATTAGATAAGTAAA
>NZ_JBBAKG010000195.1:0-2587 GCF_040403615.1 Haliscomenobacter sp.
GGACTGCGTTTTTTGGGTGCCAGTTTTTTGGCCTTCTTTCTGCTTTCTCCATTGCTGCGCTACAAAGAGATCGAAATTCGCAAACCGATTGTGGTTCTGGCGCAGGATGCTTCCGAATCAGTAGCACAAGCGCTGGGGAAAGACCAAAAAGCCTACCAGGAAAAATTGACTCGATTGCAACGCGAATTGGGGGCAAACTACGATGTGAAGTCTTTTTCTTTTGGCAGTTCCGTGCGGGAAGGGCTGGATGAAAAATACCAGGATAAAATCAGCAACCTGGCCGATTTGTTTTCCAATACTTATGACTTGTTTGGCGGAGATAATCTTGGGGCAATCGTGCTCGCCTCGGATGGCATTTACAACGAAGGCAATAGCCCGCTTTACCTCAATCAAAAATCTGCAGTGCCTGTCTTTACAGTAGCACTTGGCGATACAACCCCCAAGAAAGACCTCGTACTCAAGCGGGCTTTTTACAACAAGATCGTTTACCTCGGAGACCAGTTCAGCGTATTGTCCGATGTGGCGGCCATGAACTGTTCGGGAAATACCACCAGTCTATCGGTGTATAAAGTAGAAGGCGGCAAGACCCAAATGGTGTCTTCCCAGCCATTGAATATCGACCGCAAGGACTATTTTGCCACCAAAGAGATCATCTTGAATGCCGACAAAGCAGGGGTACAACATTACCGGATTGTGGTCAACAAGGTTTTGGGAGAAGCTTCGACGAGCAACAACAGCCAGGATATTTTTGTAGATGTATTGGATGCCCGGCAAAAAATTCTGTTGCTGGCCCATTCTCCGCACCCAGATATTTCCGCGATCCGCCAAAGCATTGCTGCCAATAAAAATTACCAGGTGGAAGTAGCCGACATGCGCGATTTCAAGGGCAGTGTGGCCGGGTATGACTATGTAGTACTGCACCAATTGCCCGGCAAAGGAGTTGATGTGTCAGGCATTCTGGCTACCTTGGATCGGGAGCGCATTCCGCGTTTGTTCATCACGGGCTCACAATCGGATTACAGCCAGTTCAACCGTGCTCAGAATTTGGTGACGGTGCAAACCGATGGCAAAAACACCAACGATGTTCAGGGGCGTTTTGCAAGTGGATTTTCGCTATTTTTGATCGACGACAACCTAAAGACCGAATTCGCCAATTATCCGCCCATTCAGGCGCCATTTGGTGATTTCAAAATTGGTGGCTCGGCGCAAGTGATGATGTACCAGCGGGTACGCAAAATCGATACCCAATACCCACTCTTTGTTTTTGGAGAACAAAACGACGCCCGAGTTGGCGTATTATTAGCCGAAGGCATCTGGCGCTGGCGCTTGTTCAATTTCCTGAATGTAGACAACCACGAGCTTTTTGACAATTGGGTGAGTAAAGTGACGCAGTACCTGGGCGTCAAGGAAGACAAGCGGAAGTTTCGAGTCAGCGTTTCTAAAAACATTTTCCGTGAAAACGAACAGGTGTTGTTTGATGCTGAGTTGTACAACCGCAGCTACGAACTGATCAACGAGCCGGATGTGCGCCTGATCATCACTAGTGAAAAAGGCAAGGAATACACCTATACTTTCAATAAATCGGGCAAAGCGTATAGCCTCAACGCCGGAACATTGCCCGTAGGCAATTACAAGTTCCTAGGAAAAGTGAGCAATGGGGGAGAGCAGTTGACCTACAATGGCCAATTCAGTGTGCAACCCATCCAATTGGAACAATACGAAACTACGGCAGATCACCGCCTATTGCGCCTGTTGAGCGAGCAATACGGCGGAAAAATGGTCAGTCAGGAAGAGATGGATAAAATCCCGGCCTTGATCAAGGCAGTAGGAACGGTCAAACCAGTAATTTACGAAAATGCCACCACCCGTTCCTTAATCAACATCAAATGGCTGTTTGGATTGCTGTTGCTATTGATCGTTACCGAATGGTTTCTGCGGAGGTATTTGGGCAGTTATTAGGGGTGTAGAGACGCGATTCATCGCGTCTGATGCCTGATTGTGCGTAGAGACGCGATCCATCGTGTCTCTACGCAACAACCAATATTACCAGGACATATCTTCTTCTGAATTCAACCTCGAATCCGAGGTTTCCAGACGTGGTTCAGCAGGTTGTGGTTTGGCAACAGGACGCTCTACAGGTTCGTCATCGTATTCTTCGCGGTCATCGCGCTCCTCAAAATCCTGGGCATCGTATTCTTCATGGCGACGGGTAAATTCATCATAGTCATAGTCGGGCATCAACTCCGTCTTGATGTGTTCCACTACTTCCTGAAGCGAATCTATAAAACGGTTGAAATCTTCTTTGTACAAGAAAATTTTGTGCCGCTCATAGCCATCTCCATTAAATTTGCGGGTACTTTCGGTAAGGGTCAAATAGAAATCTTCCCCTTTTGTTTTGCGAACATCAAAGAAGTATGTTCGTCTCTTACCAGCGCGGATTTTCCTCGAATACACGCTCTCAAATCTCCGTTGGTTTCTCTCGTGATCCACTGCTTTGGTTATTTTTATTTATCGGATAAAAATGATTACCACTGTACAAAAGTAAGTAATTGATTGAAAAATCAAAGAATCCGCAAAAAAAGTTCCC
>NZ_JBBAKG010000195.1:2687-5290 GCF_040403615.1 Haliscomenobacter sp.
TCATCTGTCTGTTTTTCAAAAAGATCTGCATAGTACCCTTTGTTGGCCAACAACTCTTCGTGAGTACCAGCCTCCACCACTTTACCGTCGTCCATCACAATGATTTTATCAAATTGCAACAGGGCGTAAATGCGGTGGGTAATGATGATCGCCGTTTTGTTGGCCAATGCCGAGCTGAAATACCCCAATACCTGTTTTTCGGTATTGGTATCTACTGCACTCAGGCAATCGTCCAGAATCACAATATCCGGTTTCTTGATCAGTGCGCGGGCTATCGAAACCCGTTGCTTTTGTCCACCTGAAAGGGTAACCCCGCGCTCGCCCACCATGGTCTCAAAGCCTTGCGGCAATTCCATAATGTCGTTGTAAACCGAGGCATAACGGGCAAAATCTTCGATCTCTGGCTGCGGCGCATCCCTTTTGCCGAAGGCGATGTTGGCAGAAATGCTGTCTGAAAACAAAAAGACATCTTGGGGGACATACCCGATGCGTTGGCGCAATTTGGCCAAATCATGGGTTGCCAGTGCTTGATCATCCAGCAAAATTTGCCCTTCGCTGACGTCGTACATGCGCAGCAGCAGGTCGGCAATGGTAGTTTTGCCCGAACCAGTGCGGCCAATGATGGCCATTTTTTGACCGGGTTGCAGTTTGAAGCTCACATCTTGCAACGCGGTAATGCCGGTGTCCGGGTAAGTAAAAGTGACTTTGCGGAACTCAATACCTCCCTGCAAATCCTGGGTATTGCTGCCCATATTGAAAATGGTAGGCTGGGTATTCAAAAACTCATTGATCCGTTTTTGCGAAGCCGCTGCTTGTTGTACAATGGAGGCAATCCAGCCGATGGCCGTCACCGGCCAGGTCAACATGTTGACGTAGATGACGAACTCGGCAATGTTGCCCGGCGTAATCGTGCCTTTGACCACCTGCAATCCACCAAAATACACCACCAGCAAGGTACTCATGCCGATCAGCAACAACATCAACGGAAAAAACAGGGAATTGACCAGGGCCAACTGTAAGGATTGATGCTTGAAATTGTCGCTTTGCGCCGCAAAATGTTTGACCGTAGCAGCCTCTTGTACATACGACTTGACCACCCGAATCCCGGAATATACCTCTTGCGCCGTGCTGTTGAGCACCGCTAGTTGCTGCTGAATCTTTTCACTTTGCTTGTTGATCAGCGTGCTGACGTAGTAGATGGACACCGACAAAAAAGGCAGTGGAATCAAGCAATACATGGTCAGTTCCGGGCTGACCACCAGCATGGAATAGATCACCAGAATGAACAACGAAATCAGGTTGACGCCGTACAACACGGCTGGCCCCAGGTACATCCGCACCTTGTTGACATCCTCGGTGATGCGCGCCATCAAATCGCCGGTATTGTTGCGCTTGTAAAAAGCCAGATCCAGTTTTTCGTAATGGGCAAAAACCTCCTTGCGCATGTCGTACTCGATCAGGCGCGACATCACGATGATGGTCTGACGCATCCAATACATGAACAGACCCATCACTACCGCCAAAACCAGCACTAGAAAACCAAAATAAAACAACTGCTGACTCAACATCCCGAAAAAAGCACTCTCCAAAGTCGTACCCTGGTACATGCGGTACAGGTACAGGTTTTCAACCACCAAATCCAGCGCCTCGCGGATGGTTTGGGGCTGCAATACCCGGAAATAGTTGGAAAGGGTTACAAACAAAAAGCCCAACAGGAAGTGTCGGCGGTATTTCCAAAAATACTTATTCAGGTAAGCGAGTTGCTTCATTTTTATCGGATAAGGTTTCTCCGGGCTGGAGAAACGTCGGTGTTCGAGTAAGCCACAAAGATGCACAATAAGTTGGAAACCCGCAAATGGGAGTAATGGTTGAAATGGGGGGGGATTTTGAGCACGTTCAGAAATGCAGGTAAATCTTTTAGATTTATCGACCAATTTCCACGCTGCTTTTTAGCTTTACAAAAAAAACACTACCTAGCTATGCCCAACTCAGTACCACGCCGCTACGCACAAGAATTGACGGGCACCAATGGCCAGTCTTGCCCCTTTCACTTGCTGGAAGTAAAGGGCGGCACTTTTCTCATGGGCAGCGAGGAAAAGGACAAAGATGCTTATGAGTGGGAAAAACCAGTGCATCCGGTCAAAGTATCCGACTTTTGGATGGGAGAATGCGTAGTGACCCAGGCCTTGTGGAAGGCGATAATGGGGGAAGAAAATGCTCCTTTCTATTTCCAGGGCGACGAGCGCCCAGCTGAAACCGTCTCCTGGGAGTTGATCAACGATGAATTTTTACCCCGATTGAATAACATGACTGGAGAAAATTACCGTTTGCCCACCGAAGCAGAATGGGAATATGCAGCCCGAAGTGGGATTCATGAGTCACCTTACCTATACGCAGGCAGCAATCGCCTGGAAGACGTAGGCTGGTATGGCGAAAACAGCCACGGCGAAGCAAAACCAGTAGGGCTGAAAAAGCCCAATGCTTTGGGGTTGTACGATCTGAGTGGGAATGTGGACGAGTGGTGTGCCGATTGGTATGGAGGCAGTGATTATTATCAGGAATGTCTGGATACCGGAGTTGTGGAAAATCCAACAGGGCGCACA
>NZ_JBBAKG010000196.1:0-5021 GCF_040403615.1 Haliscomenobacter sp.
ATTTTTTAACAAAACATTAGCACTTTTTTAAGCCGCAATTGCATTGCTGAGGTCGTCTTTTAGGAAAGCAATCTTGCTTTTCGATTCAAACTCAGCAATATGTACCCAATTTCAACACTGTATCTCCCCTGTAGATACAAATTGCCACCATGGCAGTTTCTACTGCTCTTATTCATTCTTGTGGGGTTCAACAAAACCCTTTCTGCACAAGTACAAGCTGGACAATTCCATCTAGGCGGACAATTTTCCTTTCAAGCCAAATCTTCCCTCAATATTGAGCCGAATTTGGGTTTGATGTTGTCGCCCAAATGGAGCATTGGCCTCAGTATCCCCCCTCTTGAGTTCTATCGCTCCACAAATCTGAATGTTGTCAGATTGGGCGTAGGCCCTTTTGTACGGCGTTATTTTGACCTCAAATCCAATTTCTACGCGCTGGTTCACTTGCAAACGGAGGTCCGGTTTAACCTCAATGGCGGCATCAATAAGCAGACGTCGTTCGGCGTTCGACTCCTGCCTGCTATCAGTTATTTTATCAGCCCTCGTTTTGCCCTGGAAGCGACAATTGGAGAAATCGCTTATGCCAGTAGCCACTACCGCACTGCAAACCTGGAATATGACGACCACAACAGCAAAGTAGAGCTGCGCTCAACCCCGGTATTTAGCCTGCGGTATTATTTCCCACCAGCTTCCAAATCAGTTAAAAAGTAATTCACTCTAAAAATTCTTCTGTCATGAAACAATTAACATACATCTTTTTATTGGTATGCTTAGGCAGCTTATTTACACCTTTAATGGCTCAATTGACCAAAGGACAAGGCTTTTTAGGAGGCAATTTGTCGTTTTACAACAACAATTACAAAAACGCACTCAACCAAAAGAGCAGCGGAAATAGCACTAACATTGGTGTATATGGCGGTCACTTTTTCAAGGACAATGTTGCTTATACCCTCGGAGCGAGCATCAGTGAAAGCAAAGACGTCGGTTTCAATTATGTGTACACCCCTGCCGGAATTTCCGCTAGCGGCGAGCAACTGTATACCAGTCAATATGTCGACACCAAAAGAATTTACACCAATCTTGGATTGTCGGTGGGTCTTAGCCGTTTCGTCCCGCTTTCCGAGCGCTTTTATTTTGTTCTGGCGGCGAGCTTTGGGGCGAATTTTCTTCGCAATGAATCAACCGATACGCCTCAGGGACAAACTGAACAAGTTTCCAAGTCGAGTCAAACCAATTTTTCGCTCAATTTCAATCCTGGATTGGTCTATTTTTTGAGTCCTCGCTTTGGTCTCAATGGTTCTTTCGGTGGGCTTTCCCTTGCTTATCAACCCAAATCGAGCTACAATACCTCGGCCAGTTTTTCCGGGAATTTTTCCACTACCGGGATTTTGGGAATTGGGGTGAGTTATTTTTTTCGCCCCTAAAGGAAATGAAATAGGGAAATCTTTTGGATGGACACTTGTCGGCATTTAATAACTCACGTTACTCCAGCGGCAGCTTCGCTGCTTTGTATTTCCACCACCTTAGTCACCTCAGGCACCTGAGACCCACCTGAGGAATGAAAGCGAAATATTGGTAGATTTTGACTGGACTTTTTTGAAATAGTTGAATTGATAAACCTGCCACAGCCTATTTTTAACGAAATAGAAAACGGTTGCTGAGGTGTATCTTAAGTTTCTAAAGTGCCTCAGGTGGTGGAAATACAAAGCAGCGAAGCTGCCAAAAAAAATTCTATATTTGGTGCATCCAACCAAACCTGCTCATGAGACCAATCCTGCTCCTGCTTTTCCTGATCACCTGTTTTGTCGAACTCGAAGCACAAGCCCCAACATCCCTCAAAACCGAAATCCTCATCGCCGGAGGAGGTGCATCGGGAACAGCCGCCGCCTTGCAAGCCGCACGCATGGGGCGCAAAGTTATCCTGGTGGAAGAAACACCCTGGCTAGGCGGCATGCTCACTGCGTCGGGCGTAAGTGCCATCGATGGCAACCACAAAATGCCTTCCGGGATTTGGGGCGAATTTCGCAGCAAACTGGAGCAACACTACGGCGGCCACAAGGCATTGGCCACCGGTTGGGTGAGCGAAACCCAGTACGAACCTGCAGTTGGCAACCAGATTCTCAATCAAATGCTCGATCCTTATCCTCAAGTCAAAAGAATCCACGGATATTTTCCGGTTCAGGTATTGAAAATAGGCAAGCAAGTGCGTGGGGTGATTTTTGAAAACGCCAAAGGCGAAAAATTGGAAGTCCAAGCCAAAATCACCATCGATGCCACAGAATTGGGCGACGTGATGGCTATGGCTGGTTGTGAACACTACATAGGACAAGATCCGCGCAGTTTGACCGGAGAAGAACTTGCCCCTATCGAGCGCCAGCCCAACAACATTCAAGATCTCACTTACGTCGCGATTCTAAAGGATTATGGTGCAGAAAAGGCGCCTCCCATATCGCTTCCAAAGGGGTATGACCTAAGCGATTTTGAATGTACTTGCAAAGAGGTTTGCCCCGATCCCAACAACGCCCGCCACGCCTGCGCTGCACTGATCACCTACGGCAAATTGCCCAACAATAAGTACATGATCAATTGGCCACTCAAAGGCAACGATACCTACCTCAACCTGATCGGGATGTCGCACCAGGAAAGACAACAGGCCTTGGAGAAAGCCAAAACGACCACACTGGCCTACGTCTGGTTTTTGCAAAACAAGGCGGGTTTCAACCACCTGGGTTTGTACAACGAATTTGGCACCCGGGATAGCCTGCCGTTCATCCCCTACCACCGCGAAGCCCGTAGGGTCAAAGGCCTGCAGTTTTTTACCATGAACGACCTCCTGGATCCTTATGCCCCAAATGGAAAAGGGTTTTACAAAATTGGCGTTGCGGTAGGCAATTACCCCATCGATCACCACCATGAAGAGAACCCTCTGGTGAACAACGAAAAGAATTATTACCAAATTCCGCCTTTCACGGTGCCTTATGCCTGCATGATCCCCGAACAAGTGGATGGGCTGATCGTGGCCGAAAAAAGCATCAGTGTATCACACATGGTCAATGGTTGTACCCGGCTGCAACCGGTGGTATTGGGCATTGGACAGGCGGCGGGAGCAGCGGCGGCATTGGCAATCAAAAAGAATAGTGCAGCCCGACAGGTATCTGTACCGGCTTTGCAGGAAGTACTGCTGGCAGCGGGGGCTTATGTTTTTGCACTTACCGATGTCATCCCCCAAGACCCCGACTTCTGTGCCATCCAAAGGGCTTGCGTACATGGCTGGATGCGCGCAGAACCCAAAGCAGTAGATTGGGCCAATGAGCAATTTTTTTATCCGGATAAAGCCGTAGACCAAGCCGACTTACAGGTCTTATTGGACGCACTTCAACCCAGTAGAAAGGTGCTTGAAAATGGCATTTTGAATTCAACAACAGTGGCCAAATACTTGCAGAAAGCAGGGTTTAAAGTGAAAAAATTGGCGGAGGTGAAAGACTCGGTTTCTCGGAAAGAATTGGCAAGGTGGATAGATCGAGCTTTGGGTAAATAACTTAGCCCAGCTTCAAGCTTTATTTTTTTTGACTCGCCAGATTTTTGGTAATTTTCAACAGCAACCAACGCGGGGTAAAGCGGGGCAGATTGGAGATGAACGAATTCATAAATCCAACCACCTGGTTGCCTTTTCCGGCCAACATGGATTCAATGCCTTCTTTGGCGACAAATTTTGGATCAACGGGTTTGTTGGTCGCGTACGCATTGGTTTGCAACATCTCGGCGGTAGTGAACCCGGTATCAACTGGGCCAGGGCACAAGGCAGTCACCGTAATGTTGGTGCCTTCCAACTCTGCACGCAAAGTTTCGGAGAAAAACAAAACAAAAGCCTTGGTTGCGGAATACACGGAATAATACGGAAACGGTAAAAACGACAAGAGTGAGGCGACGTTCATAATGCGGCCATGTTTCATTTGAATCATGTCGGGCAAAAACAGTTTGGTGAGCGCTACCAAAGAGGAGATGTTCAGCTGGATCATGTCCAATTCTTGCTCCAGAGGCGTTTCTGCAAATTGACCATAATTACCGACTCCGGCATTGTTGATCAGCATGGTCACTCGCAAGCCCTGGGCTCTCACCTCTTGATACAATGCCATCGCATTTTCAACTTTGGAGAGGTCCTTGATGAAAACATGAACTTTTACTGCATGACTTTTCTCCAATTCACTCTTTAAGGTTTCCAGAATTTCACCTCTTCTGGCGACCAAAATGAGGTCGATACGCTTTGCGGCAAGTTCTTTCGCCATTTCCAAACCAATGCCGGAAGATGCTCCGGTAAGCAATGCCAATTCTTTCATTGTATTTGTTTAAGAGAAATTTTTCTTTAATGAACAATGTTCATTAAATTGAAAAACTAAAGATTTTGTATCAACTTTAATAATTCCCCGTAAGCTTGTTCAACAATGTCATCGGGGTTTTCCAAATTGACGCCCTTGATGCGCTGCCCCACCATCAGGCTACACATGCCATGCACGAGGCTCCAAAACATAAAAGCAAGTGGTTCGAGTTGATGTCCTTTAAAATGGCCTGCATCCATGCAGTCTTTGACCGTTGTTTTGAGAGCGGCAAAAGTTGCTTTGCCTTCATTCCATTCTTCGGAGTGAATCGTGTTTAGAAATTCTATCGGGGCTTTAACGTTGAGCATTAAGTTGTACATGTCAGGGTTTTCTGCTGCAAATTGCAGGTAAACTCGACCCATTGTGTGCAATCTTTCCATCGGGTTTCTTACATTGAACAAGACTTGAAACCTCACTCCCAAGTCACTAAATCCTTGGCTGTGGAGTCCATGCAGGATGGCATTTTTGTCTTTGAAATAGACATAGACAGTGCCTACACTGTAGCTGATTTCTTCCGCGATTCCTCGAATGGTGGTTTGCTCAATTCCTTTCTCAAGGAAAAGTCTTTTTGCACCTTGTAAAATCAAGGCACGCAAATTCTCCTTTTCCTTGGCTTTTCGCTCCGCTGTTCTCATGCCCATAAATCTT
>NZ_JBBAKG010000197.1:0-4978 GCF_040403615.1 Haliscomenobacter sp.
TATGGCGCAAAAGTACTACTTCAAACTGATCCGGAGTACGCCGATTATGACCAAAATGGTGCCCATCAATTGCCAGAGGCCAAATGTTTCTCCCAGCAAAAAATAACCCAAAACGATGGTTGCTACCGGCCCCACACTGCCAATGATGGCCACATTGCCAGCCCCGATGATGCGGATGGCCTCGCTCATCATAAAAGTGGGCAATACCGTAGAGAAAATGGCCATGATCAACGACAAAACATAAACCTGCACCGGATAATGAAACAAAGCCAATTGGTAAATAATGGCATGCTGCAAAATAACCCCGGCGCTCGCCGCAATCATCGCGATACAGGTGTACCGCAGCGAACCAATCCGCACAATGTATTGGCCACTCCCCACCAGGTAAATTGCATAGGCAAATCCGCTGAAAAAAATCAGTACGGCCCCCAGTGGAACATTGCTCCCTGCCCCCAATTGTGAGCGATCCATCAAGGCCAAAATGACCCCACCATAAGTCAGCGCCAGGGCAATGAGTTGGGAACGGGTAACTGGCTTTTTAAAAAACAACGTATTCATGCCCAAAACCATCGTGGGGTACAAAAACAAAATCAGCCGCTCCAAACCCGCCGTAATGTAGGCCAGCCCCATAAAATCCAACATGCTGGCCAAATAATACCCCGACAAGCCCAGGATAAATATGTAGGCCCAGTCTTGATTGCTCAGGATGATGTGCCGATATTCCTTGAGTGCCCGGTTTTTGGCCCAAATGGCGATCCCTATAAAAAAAGGCAGCGAAAAGACCATGCGCAGGGTGAGCAAGGAAATGCTATCAATGCCATAGCGATAAGCCAGCTTGACCAAAACGGCCTTTGCCGAAAAACAAAGGGCTGCAACCAATACCAACAAAGCCGCAATGATCCGGCGTCGCTGAGAAAAAGGCGTTTGTAGTGCAGGTGAAACGGACATTTTATTAGGTTTTGGGGACTGGGATTTAAGCTACCTCTTGATTACCTTGTATACAGACCAAGTGTTTTCTTTTCGGATTTGCAGCACATACATTCCAGCATTAAGTGCCGAAAGATCGAGATTTTGAGGACTCTCTTTAAAAACTTCCAGTTGCCTGCCTAGCGCATCATACAATACCGCCACATAAGCATCGGTTGATCTACTGGAAATCGACAAGTCTCCGCTGGCAGGTATGGGGAAAACCTGAAAAGCAGGATCGTCCACCAAAATCTGCGGAATTCCGGTTGTCAACGTAGAGAAATCCGCGGTAAAAAAAGTATAGTTCGACTTATTCAACAGCGGCAAAGCATCCAGTGCGCCGGTTCCCCGGTAGACTCCTGCTAGATAGAGTTGACCTTCAGGTGTGTAGGCCAATCCTCCGGTATACAAGCCTCCGCCGGCATCCAGCACACTCGCGGCAACTTGACGCCCCAGCGTATCAGTGATGCCCAGAAAAGAGGTAAATCCATCGCTGGGCTTGAGGTTTGTACCTGCCCAGGTGAAATCGCCCAGGGTATAGCCACTCAGGTAAATTTTATCCTTACTTAGGGCCATCCGCGAAAATTCCTGAATCTGGTCGCCAGAAATCACTCTGGCCCAAAGAGGAGCGCCAGCAGGGGAGAAGCTTCCCAGAAACACATCGGCGTTGCCATCTTTGCTTTGGATATTGGGGCCACCATCGAATCGAATCACCCCAACAATGTTTCCGCAAAAATAAATGCGCCCCTGCTCATCAGTAGCGATGTCAACGGGAGAAGCATCATAAACTCCTCCGCCTTTTTTTGCCCACAATACTTGTCCATCGGGGCCCCAGGCCACCAAAAACAAATCTTGATCGGACGTATTGGCGCCAAAAATACTGGCATCAAAGCGAACACTTTCATCAAAATAACCGATTCCTACGATTGCTCGGCCTGGCAAAGGGGCGATCCCGATGATGCGGGTATCTCCGACTGTTCCATGGTTGCGGATCCATTGGGTACTTCCATCGTCGTTCAGGCGCAATAAAAACATCTCGGTCTCGCCCTCTGTATATACCTTTTCGGTGCCAATGAACAAAGTATCGCTAAAGTAGCCACTTATCCAGATGTTGCCATTTTCATTGAGCACCATGTCGGTGACGCTTTTTAAGCCCGTACCATCAATGACTTTGGCCCATTCTACCTGACCATTGGCCTTATGGGCAGTCAAAAAAATGGCTTTCCCTCCATCTCTCGCCAGCAGGGTCGTATCAGGCAGTTTCAACTCGTTCCAAAAAATACCGGCACATAGCAGGCCTCCCTTGGAGCGAGGTCTTACCGCAACAATTTCTTCATCTAATGGGCCTCCTCCGTGGGTAAAATAAGTAGATTTGGTTGCCCCTTTTTTTCGCAGCATCACCACAAAATCGCTGCCTCCCCGGCTGTTCAGGATGCGTCCAGACAAATTGATCTGCCCTTGAAAGGTAAAGCCTACGGCGCAATCACCCGTTTCGTTGCAATGCAAATCACCAGTATTTTGGTTGCCTGTGCTTTCAAATGTTTGAAGGTTTTGCCATTTTTGGGCAAAACAGAGATGAGGTAGCAACAGGAATCCCAATGCTACAATCCAGGTGAGAACATAATTAGGAGCAACCATACGAATTAAGCCTTGTTGTCGTTAATATGCAAAATTGCGCAGCGGCAAATGCTTTCAACTAATTTTTTCGCTGCCAAAATCCAGTCAATCCTTACGCTATGTACAATGCTCTACAATATCGCCCTTTCGTTTTGATCTTTCTGCTTTTTGCTACTTTTGTCGCTTGCACGCAAAAAGAAGCAGCCGGGGATCAAGCAGCCCCATCTGGCAACGCCACGCTGGACAAACTCAATGCGCAAATCAAAAGCAACCCTAAAAACGCGGCGCTTTACTATGCCCGTGCTGAGGCCTATTTTGGCCTCGAAGGTTTTGATGAAGCCATTTCCGATTTAAATCAGGCCATCGCGATCGATTCCAGCAAAGCAGAATACTACCACCTTCTGGCCGATGCTTACCTCGATTATTTCAAAAGCTACAAGGCCTTGAAAACCATAGAGACCGCGGCGTCCAGGTTTCCCCAACGCATTCCGACCCTACTCAAACTCTCCGAATTTCAGATGATTTTGCGCCTACACAAAGAATCGATGCAAAGCATCGATCGCGTCTTGAAAATCGATCCTCAAAACGCGGAAGCTTTTTTTATGTTCGGGATGAATTTCAAACAAACGGGGGATACTGCCCGTGCCATCAACAGTTTTCAAACCGCGATTGAAAACGACCCCGACCTGGTGGATGCCTGGATCAACCTGGGCCAATTGCACGCAGCCCTGGGCAACGCCATCGCCAAACGCTACTTTGAAACCGCTACCCGCATTGATCCTAAAAACATCGAAGCCCTGCATGCGCAAGGCTATTACTTACAAAGCATTGGCGACCTCAAAGGTTCATTGGCCATTTTTAAAAAAATCAACCGCATTGATCCAAACTACGCCGAAGGCTATTTCAACGCCGGGCTACTGCTGATGGACATGGATTCGATTGAATCGGCTTACAAAAAATTCGATGCCACAATCAAGGCTTCTCCGGTACACATTCAAGCTTTTTTTTACCGGGGCGTAGCAGCAGAGATTATGGGTAAAAAACAACAAGCCCGGGCTGATTACGAGCAGGCGCTGAAGTTGGCTCCGGATTATCAGAAAGCAAAGGAAGGCTTGGAGCGGATGAGGTAGAGTAGGGGTTTACCCCCGTTTTCTTTTTATCTTAATTCTTTTCGTTGTTGGGTGACACAGATCCGTTCCCCAATCTCGGCAACAGTCAGTTGAATCATTTTCAGAGCTCAGTTCAACCACTCCCGTTGTTGGGACACCTTACTCCGGCTTTTTACCGCGGACGACCGCGGCTATTCAGCATTAAACCACTCCGTGGTTAACCAGGTTACATTATGGTAGGGTGGAAGGGAGTCGGCGCAACCCAATTGTCTTCAATTTGTGACGCAGTGCGTCACGAATCGGAACGTTCTGCTGCAAATACGAAACTCTCCAAACACACGAAAGCCCCACCCGAATAAACGGATGAGGCTTTAATTGTATTCAGACTGGTCTTAAAATTTGCCAGTCAAACAAAATATAGAACAAATCACTCACTATCTTCCAAACGCTTCTCACTCTTGATCTGCTCTAATTCCCGCATTAATTCAGCAGCCAGTTCCTCTTCGGAAGGTAGGTAAAGCTTGTACTTAGAAGCAAACAGTTGTTTGCTTTCCTCCAGAATAGAATATCGTACTACAGTTGCATCTTTTTCCGTGCAAAGGATAAGTCCAATAGTTGGGTTATCGTCAGTTCCACTAACTATATCTTCGTAAATCCGAACATACATGTCCATTTGTGCGATGTCTCCGTGTTCCAGTTCGCCCGCCTTGAGGTCAATCAAGACATAGCATTTCAATAAGATATTGTAAAAAACAAGATCAATATAACGGTCTTTTGTTTCCGTCCGGATGCGTTTTTGCCTGGCTACAAAGGCGAAGCCTTTACCTAGTTCCAGGAGAAATTCTTGCAATTTACTGATCAGCGCCTCTTCAAGATCAGTTTCGCTCAATTTTGGGTAAGTCTTTAACCCAAGGAAATCAAGAATGTAGGGATCTTTAAGGATATCCTCTGCTTGCAGCGGTTTTTTACCTGCATTTTCTTCCTCTCTTAATTCTTTTCGTTGTTGACTGGAAAGAATACGTTCGTAGTAAAGTGTGTTTACTTGTCTTTGCAACAACCTGGTATCCCATTGGCAATCAATGGCTTCTGTGATGTAAAAATTTCGAGCAAGTTCATTTTCTACCCGAGATAAGATGCGATAATGTGTCCAGGTCAATTCGTGACGCAGTGCGTCACGAATTGGAAAGGCTTGATAAAAACTACGAATATTCCTTAGGTTACTTTCGTCAAAGCCAGATCCTAATTCAATCGTCAATCTTTTGGATAGTTCCTTAAGGAGATACCTA
>NZ_JBBAKG010000198.1:0-1809 GCF_040403615.1 Haliscomenobacter sp.
CATTTTCTGGATTCAAACCCGGGTTTAAAATCCCGTTTCAAGTTCAATTTTGAGTTTTCCGATTACCTTCCACAGGAATTGTCGCAAATAGCCCGGTTTGTTTGCAAGCAAAAAGGGGTGAAACTGAGTGAATTGGCCGAGAAAAAAATCGACGAACTGATCATCGATGCATATCGCAAGCGCGACCGTACTTTCGGGAATGCCCGCTTTGTCAATGATTTGATTGAAAAAGGAAAAATCAACCTGGGATTGCGCGTCATGCGCAACGAAGATCCTCGCTTGCTCTCTCGCGAAAATCTGGAAATTATGGAGTTGGCCGATATCATGGCCATAGACCTTAAAAACCTGAAGCCGCTGCCCAATATCCCGATCGATGAAGCCCAACTGCGAGAATCCGTTGATGAGCTGAATCGCTTGATTGGGATGGACAAAATCAAAGCGCAGATCCATGAAATGGTGCGGCTGGTGCGTTTTTACCGCGAGACGGGCAAAGATGTACTCAATAGTTTTTACCTGCATACCGTGCTGATTGGCAATCCCGGAACGGGCAAAACCACGGTGGCCCGAATTTTGACCAAGATCTACAAAGCCTTGGGCATGTTGGAGCGCGGTCATATGGTGGAAACGGATCGACAAGGGCTGGTAGCCGGATTTGTTGGACAAACGGCCATCAAAACCAATGAAAAAATTGAGGAGGCCATCGGTGGCGTACTGTTCATCGATGAAGCCTATTCGCTGACCGCCAAAACTGGTGGGGCACACGGTGACTTTGGCGACGAAGCCATTCAGACCTTGTTGAAACGCATGGAAGACATGCGGGGCCGGTTCTTCGTTTTTGTGGCTGGTTATACCGACAACATGGAGATCTTCCTCAAAGCCAACCCGGGCTTGAACAGCCGTTTTGACAAAATGCTGCGCTTTGAGGATTACCTCCCCAATGAATTGCTGCAAATTGCCATGCACATGTTGGACGAAAGTGGCCTGGTGCCGTCTCCAGAAGCGGAGGAATACCTCAAGACCTACCTTGCATTCCTGTACGATTGCCGAGACAAATACTTTGGCAATGCCCGTACCGTGCGGAATGTGGTCAATGAAGCCATTAAGAATCAGAATTTACGCTTGGCGGCTATACCTGTTGAAGATCGAGGCGAGGTTCCCAATAACTTGCTTACGCTGGATGATTTGGAATCCTTCAAATTGGACAAGAGTACTTTTGCCTTCAATCGGCAAAAAATTGGATTCAAAGCCAGATAATTTGCTAGTTTGCTGATAGATAAAACCATCAGTAAATTAACCTATTAACGCTGGATCGCAAATGAAAAACATTAAACGCTGCTGCACTTTACTGGTGCTGTTGGCGGCCTGTGGGCCGCAAAAGCCTCAAGTTGACTTTGACAAACTGGAAGAACCCGCCAAAAGACTCAGCCAAAACGCGGTGTACGGCATGGAAGTAGCCGAAGGCTGCGAAGTAAGCCTCTTCGCCTCCGAACCCATGCTGATGAATCCTACCAATCTTCATGTTGATGAGCGGGGCAGAGTCTGGGTTTGTGAAGCCTTGAATTACCGCAATACCCACAACCCCGAAAATCCTGAACGCCAAGAAGGCGACCGCATTCTCATTCTAGAAGACACCGACGGCGACGCCAAAGCGGACAAAAGTACGGTTTTCTACCAGGGTATTGATGTCAATGCCGCATTGGGTATTTGGGCCGTCGACAATCAGGCGATCATTTCTTGCAGCCCTTATGTATTTCTGTTGAGTGATACCAATGGGGATGACAAAGCGGACAAAAGGGATACCTTGTTTAC
>NZ_JBBAKG010000198.1:1909-4889 GCF_040403615.1 Haliscomenobacter sp.
GGCAACCTGGGCGTGCGCATCAACTACGTGATGGAATACGGCAATTATGGCTATACCGATCAAATCACCGGAGCCTGGTGGGGCGAACGCCGCATCAATATGGAAGCCGAAATTCCCAAAAGACATTGGCATTTGAACGATCCGGGCGTTGTACCCAATCTTTTGCAAACGGGTTCTGGTTCACCTTGTGGCATGACCGTTTATGAAGGCACCATGTTGCCAGAAGTATTTCGCAATCAACCCATTCATGCCGAGGCTGGACACAATGTGGTGCGTGCTTATCCCGCTCAGGATGATGGCGCAGGTTACCAGGCGAAAGTGGTTGATTTGGTCAAAAGCAAAGACCAGTGGTTTCGCCCTTCCGACGTATGCGTCGCACCCGATGGATCGGTGTTTATTGCCGATTGGTATGATCCTGCAGTGGGTGGCCACAAATTTGGCGATACGGGCCGTGGCCGCATTTACCGGGTAAGCGCGGGCAAAAAAGGCCGCAAATACCAACCTGCTGCTGCCATTCCAGGCTTTGATACCGAAGCGCAATTGCTAGAATCACTTCAGAACCCCAGCCTGGCAGTTCAAGCCAAAGCAGCCAATTTGTTGCGCGGCAAGGGCAGTAGCGTCGAAGCGGGCTTGGCCAAACTGTGGAACAGCAGCAATTCCAGAATCAGGGCTCGCGCCTTGTGGATTTTGGGCCAAATGAAAGGCAAAGCCCAGACTTATGTGCAAGCAGCTTTGAAGGACAAAGATGCCAATATCCGCATTGTGGGGCTAAGGCTTGCGCGTCAGGTATTGCCCAAACAGTTGACCCAATTGGTCAAATCGATAGTCAATGACCCTTCAAGCCAGGTGCGTCGGGAAGCGGCCATTGCCTTGCGTTTTGAAAAAAGCGCAACCGCTGATCAATTGTGGACCAAATTGGCCAATCAATACGATGGCAAAGACCGCTGGTACCTGGAAGCCCTCGGAATTGGTGCAGATTTGCAGGCCGAATCCCGTTTTGCAACCTGGAAAGCTGGCGCTGGAGATAAGTGGAAAACCGCAGCAGGCAAAGACATCGTTTGGCGTAGCCGCTCGAAAGATGCACTACCACTGCTCAAAGAAATGATCCTTGAACCCAAGGTTAGTCCTGCTGCTTTGCGGCAATATTTCCGGGCTTTTCATTTTCAAACGGATGTGGCCAAAAATGAAATCATCGCGGGTCTGGTTGATGCAGATCACCCCTTGAAAGACTCCATCAATACCTTAATCTTGTTTGAAATCGATCCCGGTTTTTTTCAACAATCGGCAGCACTCAAAGCATTGGCAACACGGGTATTGCCCAGTCTGGAAGGCAAAGTTGAATACCTGGACTTGATAGCACGACTGCAACTGAAAAACCAAAACCCCAATCTGCTCAAAATGGCTCTGCAAAGCCCTGATGGCGCCTTGCGTGGACAAGCAGCCAACATGCTGGTTGAAAATGGGGGGATGAATTTGTTGCTCCAACAACTAAAAGGCGCCGATGAAGCCAAATCGCAACAAATCTTGTACGCGCTGGCTCCCGTGAGCAATCCTGCCTTGTACCCACTTTACAAGCAATACACGCTGGATGCAAAGAACAACGTTTCGGTACGCCGTGCTGCCCTGAGTTGCTTGAACAGCACTGGCGACGGCCAGGTCTATTTGTTGACCTTGTTGCAACAAAATCAAATTCCAGCAGAATTGGAAATGCAAGGATTGGTCGCACTTTCAGGTGCATGGAATACAGATATTCGTAAAGCATCCCGAACGCTGCTGACCAAAAAGCAAAAGGAAATGGGCAATTCCCTGCCACCCGTGGCTGTATTGGAAGGCCGGAGTGGCAAAGTGGCTTCGGGAAAAGCGGTTTTCATGCAACATTGCGGTACTTGCCACAAGGCTGGAGCAATCGGCACCAATTTTGGGCCTGCGCTTACCGAGATTGGTGCAAAATTGGACAAAGGGGCGCTTTATCAAGCCATTCTTTATCCCTCTTCAGGCATTAATTATGGCTACGAAGGTTTCAATATTGCGCTCAAAGATGGATCTACCGTGCAGGGCATCATTGAGAGCAAGACAGCGACCCAACTCACCTTGCGCACCATGGGCGGAACTTCACGGTCATACCCATTGGCAGATGTACAAAAACAGGAAGAACTGCCACAATCCTTGATGACAGAGGGCTTGTACCGCGCATTCAGCGAGCAGCAATTGGTGGATTTGGTAGAGTATTTGGCTACATTGAAGCCAAAGGAGAGCTTATAAAAACAGGATTGGAATGGTGGTGAACGCAAATGCGTTTTGTCACCATTCCGATTATGCACTAGGTCAAATGACTGTCAATTATGTCGGAATCATCTTCTTCTTTCTCGAAGGTGTATTCCTCATTGTAGAGCATTGCTTCCATTTTGGCATACCTACCAATCACTTCAACGGCAATAAACGCAAGCGGAATGGATGCAACCGAACTAATAATGGACGCAATAGAAACGACCATCAATTCTTCAATGGTGTCGGCACCAATGGAGTACCTGAATACGAATTGCCCTATTAAACTCACAAAAATCCACAATGCCCACCAGCCTCCCAAAAGCGCCGTGTGGTTATGTGCTTGATAATTTTCGACCCTTTCTGCAAGTAAGTTTTCGGTTTCCTGGTACAATTCTTTCATGATCTGGTAGGGCCGAAAGAGGTGCAAAATAGGCACAAACCAGGCGCCTGCAGCCCATCCTTCATCATAGTTTAAATTGTAAATTTGAGTGTGTAAATTGTAATAAGCCCTACGAAACCAGCTGATAAAAGTGACTCCTGAAGTAATGTACGCAATCAGGTAAACAATGGCAAGGATCAGTTGTCTGGTGTCATTGGCTGTTGCGCTTTCCGGTGAAATGGTGAGTCCTGCCGAAGCATTACTTAGCAATTGGTATTCAAAAAAATCAGAAATTAGCATCAGTATTTCGATCGCCATAACAATCCAAATCAG
>NZ_JBBAKG010000199.1:0-4849 GCF_040403615.1 Haliscomenobacter sp.
TTTAAAGGTTTTATAAAATTTAGAAAAACAGAACAGAAAGCCCTGTTTCAAGAGCGTTTAGTTAGAAAGCTCACCAAAACAACCCCTGCAAGTAATACACCCCAATCCCGGCGCAATAACTCAACGCTGCAATCCAGCTGATTTTCCTGAAATACCAGCCAAAACTGATTTTTTCCAGCCCCATTGCCGCAACGCCGGCGGCGGAACCAATGATCAGCATGCTGCCTCCCGTACCTGCACAATAGGCCAACATTTCCCAGAATCTGCTGTCGGCAGGAATTTCAGTCATGGAGTACATGCCCATTGCTGCTGCAACCAGCGGCACGTTGTCGATGATGGCCGACAAAACGCCCGTGATGATCACCACTACGTCTAGATTGCCCACATTGCTATTGAGCCATTGCGCCAGACTTGGCAAAGTACCCTGCGTTTCCAGTGCGGCAACGGCCAATAAAATGCCCAGAAAAAACAGGATGGAAGGCATGTCCATGCGCTGTAGCGCGGTAAGCACCGAAAAAGCTTTTTTCTCTTCGTGTTCCTTGCTGCGGTGAATCAGTTCGGTCAGGTACCAAAGGATACCGAGTGCTAACATCATGCCCATGTATGGTGGCAAGTGAGTCGTTACCTTGAATACGGGGACCAGCAGCAGCAAGACCAATCCGGAGATCAGGATCAGGCTTTTTTCATTTTGACTGACTCCTTGTACCTCATTCGCATCAGCTTTCGGCATGCTTTGAAGTTGTCCTTTGACCTGCAAGCTGATCAAAAACAAAGGGACAATTAGCGCAGCCAGAGAGGGCAGAAACAATTTGAGCATGATGTTCGCTACCGAAAGTTGCCCGCCAATCCACAGCATGGTCGTGGTTACATCGCCAATCGGCGTCCAGGCACCCCCTGCATTGGCCGCAATAATAGTTGCACCAATGAAATACAGGCGATCTTTGGGATCAGCGATGAGTTTTTTCAGCAAAACCACCATCACGATCGTAGTCGTGAGATTGTCGAGAATGGACGACAAGAAAAACGTCAACACTCCTACGGTCCACAACAAGCGCTGTTTGTTGTTGGTTTGTATGAGTTGGCTGATGACCTCAAAGCCCCGGTGGGCGTCAATCAATTCTACAATGGTCATGGCTCCAACCAGGAAAAACAAAATCCCGGCAATTTCGGCAAAATGCATGCCCAAGGTTTCATTCAATCCATGCAAATCGGCCCCCGAAAGGCTGTAACAAGTCCAGCACAACACCCCCGTGACTACTGCAGTAGCAGCTTTGTCGATGCGTATATTGTGCTCAAGGGCGATCAGGATGTATCCGATGATGAAAATGATAATGCTGACAAATTCCATTTTTTAAGTTTAGCACTGAAACTAATCTAAATACTACCCTACCACATTCTGCGGTTTGCCCCGCAAGAAAGAAGCCACATTGCTCACCGTGATTTCCAACAAACGCTGACGTGCTTCTTTGCTCGCCCAAGCCTGGTGGGGAGTGATGATGCAATTGGGCAATTCAAATAGGGGATGATCGGCTCTTGGCGGTTCGCCGTCCAGTACGTCCAGTCCGGCGCCAGCCAATTGGCCATTTTTGAGGGCTTGATAAAGATCGGGTTCGTTGATGAGTTCTCCGCGACCCGTATTGATCAAAAAAGCGCTGGGTTTCATGCGTTGAAGCAAATACGCATTGACGATGTGGTGGGTTTTGTCGTTGAGTGGTACGGTAAGACTTACCACATCGCTGGATGCAAACAAGTCTTCGATGCGCACAAAAGTAACACCGACCAAGGCATCTCGTTCGGGATGGCGGTGGGTAGCTATAACCCGCATGCCCAGAGCCATCGCGATGGAGGCTACCTTTTGGCCAATGCGGCCAAAGCCAAGGATACCCATGGTTTTGCCATTCAACTCGACCAAAGGTTTTTTCCAATAACTAAAATCGGGTTGATTGCTCCAATCGCCATTGAGTACGCTCTGGTGGTGCAGGGCAA
This sequence comes from Haliscomenobacter sp., assembly GCF_040403615.1. Lineage (NCBI taxonomy): Bacteria > Pseudomonadati > Bacteroidota > Saprospiria > Saprospirales > Haliscomenobacteraceae > Haliscomenobacter > Haliscomenobacter sp. The sequence continues at coordinate 1,987 of NZ_JBBAKG010000199.1, forward strand.
CATGATTTGTCAATTCCAGCAACAGCGCAAAAACCTGCTGGGCAACGGAATAGGTACCGTAACCAACCGCATTGGCCACTGAAATTCCCTGTTCTTGGGCAGCTACCAAATCGATGTTGTTGTAACCTGTAGCGCTGACACAAATGCAGCCCAATTTGGGCAATTGTTCCAGGTGTGCCCTGGAAAGGACTACTTTATTGACAATCAAAACATCGGCATCTTTGGCACGAAGAACGATTTCCTCAGGTGTAGATCGATCGTAAATTTGAACTGTTCCGAGGTTTTTCAGCTCATTCCAGCTCAGGTCTCCTGGGTTGAGGGTGTAACCGTCTAATATTACTATGTTGGGTTGTTCGCTCATTGGTTGTTTTAAATTCCGGGTCAGAAAGGTACAATTGGAAAGTAAAAAAAGCGATTTTTATGGAAAAAGACGTAATTTGAACTTATTGAATTTTTTCCCCAAAATTCCGTCCCATGAAAAAAGCCATTGACGACTGGAAATTTCTGGTTTTGGCCTGCCTCACTTTAGGGTTGGCGCCCTTTGCGCCCCAGCCCCACCTGGTCAGCAAGCTAATCTGGTTGAGAGATGGTGCAAAAGGCCAGGACTGGCTGGATTGGGCTGATCTGCTCATGCATGGACTGCCCTGGATACTGCTGTTGCGCTGGATACTGTTGGTTTTTTTTCGTTATTTGAGAAAAGAAAAACCCTCAAATATGTAACTTTCGCATTTTATGACGTTAAGAGCAAGGTGTAAATTGTTCTAAAAAGTAAACATCGATGTTGGGTAAAATGCTTTTTCCAGCCAAGAATGAAACGCTGCGATTTTCATTCGCCATTTCTATCTTTTCCACCGCATGCTTAATGCTGTGCTGTGTTCAATCCTCAAAAGCCCAATTTTCCATCTCTGCTACTGAAGTGGAAAGCTGGCTAACGCCAACGCCTGTCTCTTCTGATTACAATCTGAACTCGGCATATGTTTACCTGCTCAATCCGACTGCGCTGCAAAACGTGTTTGAAGGAGAAGGACTGAACAAAGGCGAGAAAAAAGATGTGGGCCTCAAAAAAGGAGACTATCCACAGTATATGTACCTGGCTGTCAATATCAAAGATCCTGTAAATGAAGCCAATACGCTCACCATTCCGTTGATGATTCACGATGTACGCAATCCGAATATATCGCAGCGCCTGGTGGAATACGGTGGTCGTTTTTTAGAAAACATCCCCGATGATAACCTGAAAAGCGACATTGTAGCCAAAGTCAAATTTGAAGCTTTCAAAGGCAACAATTCCAATGAATTTTGGAAAAAAACTGCCGAAATCTCTCTGAATTTGGGTCGTACCGCCACCAGTATCCTCAAAAACCCCATCGCGGGAACCTTTTCAGCATTGTCTGATCAGATCATCCCGCAGGTAGACAAGGGACTCAAGTCAATGGGGAATCTGGAAGACCCGCAAAAAATTGTCAGTGAATTTTACATCAAGCTCTTGAACAAAGAATTGAGCGGGTTGTATGAAGAAAAGGTCGTATCGGCCATTTTGTACCGTATCCACTGGGATGTGGAAAAACCGGTTCGTTCCAAATTTTTTAACAATGCTCGACCCAATCGCGTCGATGACTTGAAGAAAATGGTCAACACCACCACCGCCCCCTTTATCCTGGTAGTGAATACCAAAGCGGAATACAATACCGATCACTCGCAACTGGCCTACAATCAGCAGTACATTGAGAAAAAAGCCAAGGATTTTCGCAAGATTCAAAACGCCAATAAGCGGGAAGTAGAAAAATCGTTTTTGGAAATCATCAAGTTTGCCGTAGAGCTCAACAAGCAGATGGACTTTTTCCAGAACAGCCTCAATACCAAATACCCCGATTGGTTGGCCTATTCAAAAGTCATCGAACTGTATTATCACGTCCACGATTTGCGCCAGGATGAATTGAGCAAGTTGGTCAATCAAGAACCCATTATCCGCGACAAATACACCCGTTTGTACAGCAATATACACAATGATGTGGATTTGTGGTTCGGAACCGAGTTGATGCAAAAAGCCCGCACTGTAGCAACCTATTTGCTCAACAACCAGGGGCCATACAATTACGGCAAGCGCTCGCCTCGGCAGATATATGAAGACATTGAATTGCTGGAATATTACCGCGATCGGGTCAAGCAAATCGAAATTCAAGGCAAGTTGCCCAAAGAAATCGAGGCATTGGAAACTTACGACCTGACCTTGAGCAAACTCAAAGAAATGGAAACGGCTTTGTTTGAGGCCGATTTCACCCCCGATCCACGGGTTGATTTGGAATCCAAAAAATCCTGGTTGCTCAACCGCGCCAGCCAGGTTTATCCTTTGTGCCAGATTTGTAGCCAAAGGGTAGGGGAGAAGATCACCGCGATTGAAAACGCTTCTTTTGAGCAAAACCTGCGCCAATACCGCGAGATCTCCGCAGGGTATTACAGCAAACTGGAATGCTTTGAAACCGTAATGAACAACCTGGCTACTTACATCAAGGCAAATAAGGATTCGGCTTCGGTTTCACCACTGGTTTATGCTTCGGTCAAACAAGATCGAGAAGATTTTGTTAAACTCGTCAACAACTATAGTGAGATTGCGGGTAAAGACCACACCACCTTGAGTTCAAAAGACTTGTCGGAGTTGATCCGCCGCTACCAGATCAATCGGGAGAAAATGCTCACCATCGTGCAACGCCTAAGAGGCCTGAACCTGGTGAATGGTGGATTAACCTGCTTGAACGAAGAAATAAAACCCTGACCTGGCTCGCTGGTTATAGTTGACCCATATTTGACCCATATTTGTCACATCTTTGCAAATCTTGCTTTTTGTGCCGATGTTTGCGCAGAA
>NZ_JBBAKG010000200.1:0-4832 GCF_040403615.1 Haliscomenobacter sp.
ACAAATTTGTAATGGTATCAATATTCTGTTCAAACAAATGCTTCAATTCCGAAAGCTTCAAGTTGCCAACTTTCACTTGTACCAACATAGTTGGTTTGTTGTGCAACAAAAAAGAATGGTAAAAATCTTGATCTTTGGATATCACAACTGCATTGTTTCTAAAAGCGAACTCAGCAATAAACGCATCCTGAGTTAAATTTCCTCTCTCAAAATCAAGTGTATGATAGGCTTCATGCCCATGGCTCCGAAATAGCTTACATAAAGACCTTGGTAATTGAGCATCAATTATAAATTTCATGCGGCTACAGGTAAAATCACCACACTTTTAGCACTTATTGAAGCAGTTGCATATGCTAAGCAGGCTAAAATATCTTCTCTTTGCAAATCCTCAAATTCCGCCAAAATATCCTCAATCGAATCACCCCCACTCAGGTATTCCATGATCCCTTCCACGGTATATCTCAGCCCTCGAATGGTCGGCTTTCCGTGGCACACCTCTGGCAGAATAGTGATCCGCTGCAACAATTCATTTTCTTTCATGTGCACCTATTTTGAACTACAAAATTAGCATAAAATACATTAATAATCTACACCCCAAAACACACACCCATCAATTCCCGATATACCTCATTCCCGCTCAACAATTCCCCATTCCCCAAAATAATCAACTGCTCCCGAGCACGGGTCAGCGCCACATTCAATTTCCGATCCACCCCTTCTTCCGACAGCGAAATCAGCGATCGAAACTGACCCACGGTATTGGTACTGAGCGAAATGATGATGATGTCGCGCGCACCACCCTGGTAGCGCTCCACCGTATCAATCGTAATCAGGTCTACATCCATGCCTTTTTGCAGCAGCGCCTGTCGTATTTGCGCAATCTGTGCCCGGTAAGGCGTGATGATGCCCAGGCTGCGGGTACCAAAAGTACGACCTTCCAGAGCATAGCGGGCTTGAATTTTTTCCACCAGCTCTCCCACCAATTCCGCTTCGTGGCGGTTGGTTTTGTGTGCTGCCCCAAGCTTGTCAAGCGGCGTGGTGCAAAAAATCATCCGTTGAGTGGCCAATGCGTGCTCCAATTCAGAGGCTTCGTCCGGGTGGATAAAATTCAGGCTGCTGATTTGGGCTTGATGCCCTGGAGTCTCCGGTGGTAAAATGCGCAACTTTTCCTCATAAAAATACCGACTGGGGAAAGTCATGATGTCCTGGTGCATCCGCCCCTGGTGACTCAATTGGGCAAAGGCATGGTTCCAACCTTGGGTCTGAGCGCGTTTGTACAAGCGTTCGAAAAAAGAATTGCGCAAGTCCAACAAACCGATTTCGTGCAGGCGCTCATCGTATACTTTGGACAATTCGGGATCCTGCGCCACCACTGCTGGCAACTGCTTGTGGTCGCCAATCAGCAAAAAGTGCTTGAATTTGGGCAACAAACCCACCAGCATAGGTTCCAGAATTTGCGAAGCTTCATCAATCACCACCCGATCAAACGCCTTCAACAGAAACAACTCTGGCCGCCCAATGATAGAGGCTACCGTAGCCACAATGATGCGGTGATCTCCAATCAATGCTTTGAGTTCCTTACGGGTGCTGATTTTTTGGGAAAGCATGCTGAGCAACCGTTCCTGGTAGGCAGGAGCAGTAGAGTACCGCGACCCAATGCGCAAGTACTGGTTCCGCATTTCAGGTGAATATGTCTCGATGGACTCGCAAATTTCATCTACGGCCCGATTGGTATACGCCAGTAACAAGATCGTGTCTTTAGAGTGATCTGTCCAATGCCCCACCAGGTGCTTGAGCATTACGCTGGTTTTCCCCGTTCCTGGCGGCCCCCAAAGCAGGAAGTAATCCTGTGAAGCAAGGATAGCTTGAAAAATGGTTTGCTGCTCTGCCGTCATCTCCTGTGGGCAAGTGATAGCTGGCATTTCGCGGGGCAAATTTGGGGCGCTTACCCCCAACAACAGATAACGTTTGAAGTTGCTGCTGTTGCACAAATCGTACAAGCCACGGTATTGGGCGGTGAAACTGTTGTCCATGAGGTCGTGCTCCAGGTTCCACCACTCAAATTCCTGAAATATCTGGTCATTGAATTGGCGCGAGCGCAAGCTTACGGTTACCGTATTGGCACTCAATTCAATGATGCTGCACTTGAACAATTGATTGCGCAGAGGAGACTGGTTTTCGTCTACAAAAGGATACAACACAGCAATGTCTCCTGTTCGAAAATTGGCCAGTGGATTGGTGTGCTCACTGCGGGTAAATCGAATAATGGCCTCATCGGCACCCGCTTGATTGTCCGTGATTTTGAGGTGACTGAGGATTTCAAAATGCTCCTGCTTTTCGTGGAAGGGATTGAGCCACAGGGCAGCTTGTCCGTTGATGGTTTCGATGCCATCCAGGCCAGTTTTGGACAACTTGTGTTCCCGCGCAATAAATCCGGTAAAAGCGGTGAAGTAAGCCCTTTCAATGTCATTCAATGCGCTGAACATGCGCTGAAACTGCTCCTGATCCCGTTGCGCAAATTTACTGGCCGATTGAAACCGATAATCAGCCATGAGGTTTTGCAAGCGTTGGGTGTGTTCATCGAGGTTGTCTTCACCATTTCCGGGCAAGCCAAGGCGCTGCAAGGTATGTTCGAGTGCCAGAATGTGGTTGCGCACTTGCAAAGCCTCCCATTGGTTGCTGCGGTTGACCGGGGCAAATTTCAGGTTGTCCGTTTCCAGTGCCGAATACAGAATGTAATTGGTCGGGTCAATTTTTTTTCCGTAGGTTGCCCGAATGATCAAGTCGTACAACAAGGTTTGGATGTAATGCCCCGTATTGATTTTGAATTGATTGGGCTTGAACAGCTTGCCACTCTTGAGTTCCACAATGGCAGACTTGTTGCCATTGCGGTACAAGGCATCCAAACGTCCTTGTAAACCGTGGATGTTGGAATAAAAAGTAGGCTCCAGGTAACACTGCGCCGGGTGAATGCCTTGAGCAGGAAAGTCCAGCACGATTTCCCGTTGTAAATTGACAAAATGAGCCTGGGCTCTTTGGCGCAATTCCTTGAGTGCACTGTCGTCGATCAGGCAAAATGCCAGCGGATTGAGTGCAAAAACTTTTTTAAAGACCGCAGGAAACTCCTGATTGGGATTGTGCATCAATTCATCCAAAAAGAAGTTGGCGATATGCCCCAGCAGCAAAGAAGAACTGGAACTAAACGGCAAAAACTTTTTCAACAGGTAAGTCTCCGGCACGGTATGGTCGGTGTCGAAGCACTCGGCAATACCCGTAACGTCAATCAAGTGATCAGGTTCTACCACAAAAGCCTGCGGGCGGTAATACCCTTCCTGGTCGACTTCTACTTCCAACAAATTGAGCAGAATGGGAAACCCAAATACCTTGCGCAAAGCTTGAATGGTGGGATTAAATCCTTCATTGCGCTCGGGCAGGTTGTATTTGACTCGGATGTTTTCATCGGGGCGACTTTCGTCTTTGACCAGTAAGTATTGCTCTTCCTTGCAATCTTCCAGTGCCAACACCCGCACCACTGGCCGGTATTCCTTGATTTCGACGGGTCGAAAAGTATTGGGCCAGCTGGGGGGTACTTGATTGACCAGGGCATTCGGCGGGGTAGTTTTGCACAAACCATTGATGGTCTCGAGTACCACTTTGAAAGCAAATCCTGGCAAAAAGTGGTGATCGGAACGCAAGTCGCCTTTTTGGCGCACCTCCTGTGCCACTTTGCGAAAATTGTGCTGGTAAAATTGCAGTTTTTTGTCGAGTTGGTATTTTTGTCCCGCATAGGCCATGCGCGAAAAGAGATTGACAAAGCGCAATCGCTCCTGTTTGGTGGCCTCCATAAGTATCACCACGAGCAATTGATAGCAGGCCTCTGTTTGGGCTGCGGCATCCAACTGGTCGTTTTCAACGATTTTTTGGAGCTCCCGGTAAAAGAGTGGAGCGAAATGTGGCGGCATAGTCGGTGTTTAGTCGACAAAAATAACATTTTTTATTGTTTTCATTAAACAAATAAAAACAATATTATTTAAATAACCAATCCCGATCAATCCGCAATCCCCGTATAAGCAATTTTCAACAATTTTTGAGTCTCAGTCCCTTCCGTACTCTTCGAAATCACCGCCCCCCAGCCGCCGCCTTCCGAGCGGTAGTAATAGCTGATGCTGATCAGTTGCCCGGTTTTGTCGCGTTCCACTTTCAGCTCATCCGACCAGGCCTGTTCCTTTTTATCGGGGTTGGGAATGATGGTTTCAACGGCCCGGTTAACTTTGGGGTACAGCAATTTCGGCGGAATGTTCATCAGCAGTTTGGCAATCAAAAAGGCCTCCTGCCAGTTTTGAGTAGACAAATGGATCGAACTTTCAGAAGAATAAATGCCGCCATAGTCCATGGTATGCTCTTCGTGCAGCACGGTGGCGTCGGGAACTTCCCGCAGCTTTTCCACATACGTTTCAATCTTATACTCGCCCTCCGTATTGATGGCTTTTTTAGGTGGCGGAAATTTGGACAAGTAACCATCAAACACAAAGCCTGTTTTATCGCCATACTTGACTTTGGCCATGCCACCGCTGAGTTGATCCACGGTCAGATTCTTGGCAGTTGAGGCAGTCAGCAAAGTAACTTTTCCTCCCATTGGAACCAGATCCAGTTTGGCCGAATTGGGATCGGCATCCTTGCGCAGGTTCAAGCCACTTGGCGCCAACACGTAAAAGGTAGTGGTGTCTTCAAAAAATACAGTGCGAAAACTACTCAGCACCAGGCCACAGAGCAGCAGTGCCAACATTGAAAATTTTGTGGTAACGGAGTTCATTCGGTGCATAATCGTTTTT
>NZ_JBBAKG010000201.1:0-4812 GCF_040403615.1 Haliscomenobacter sp.
CCAAATCCAGTTTGCACCTCATCGATGATCATCAAGCCGCCGTAGTGTTTGACAACTTCCTGCACGATCTTGAAGTATTCTTTGGGCGCAGTGATAAAACCGCCTACGCCCTGGATGGGCTCCGCCAGAAAACCCGCAATTTTGCCGCAGGTCGTGGTTTTGATGACGTCCTCTACGTCTTGGGCACAGGCTACCCCGCATGAAGGATAAGTCAATTTGAAAGGGCAGCGGTAGCAATACGGATTCACTGCGTGAGTGATTCCAGGTACCTGAGCCCCAGTGAGCCGCCAGTTGCTGTGGGCAGTCAGGGTCATGCCCATGGCTGATCTGCCGCTGTAGCCGTGGCGAAGGGCTACTATTTCCTGTCGTCCGGTATAAATTTTGGCTAAAAACACCGCCGTTTCATCCGCATCTGTGCCGGAAGGAGTAAAAAACGAGACTTGCAATTTCCCCGGCGTAATTTGCGCCATTTTTTCCGCCAAATTGACATGGGCTTCATTGGGGTACAAAGTGGAGGAATGGATCATTTTCTCCGTCTGGTTCTTTACCGCTTCTACCACTTCAGGTCGGTTGTGGCCCACACTGGTGGTAAGGATGCCCGCAAAAAAATCGAGGTAGGACTTGCCTTCCACGTCCCATACGCGCAGCCCTTCGCCACGCTCCAGTGGCAGTGGCTCGGTGTAATAAACGATGTGATTGGGCCAAAGATATTGCTTTTGCTTGGCCAGGATTTCTGCTTTGGTGCTGGTATGAGTGGTCTGCATGGTTTGCGTATTGATGAAGTGGCTAAGTTAAGGATTTGAAGCAAATAAATAAGGATTGGTCTCTCCTTCCAGCAAAAAAGTCCTTAACTCTGAAAGCACAGCACAGCAATCAATTATGGTAGCGTTCAAAATTGAATTGGAAGAACGACTCGTTCAGCTTTTTGGATATGAAGAAATTGAATAAGTCCCATTTTAAAGTCATTCTGTCGTATTTTTTCTTTCCCTCCTGCCAAACTTTCCTAAAATCGCATTGGCAAAACTTTTGCTAGAGCATCTAATGCTGGCAAAAACAACCGATATTAGCCAAACGAAAAACCATTGAACACAATGACTTACGAAAACTTCACCATAAAAGCCCAGGAATCCATCCTGAAATCCCAACAAATTGCGGCTGGATTGGATCAACAACAGGTAGATACTACGCACTTGATCAAAGGAATTTTGGAAACCGATGAAAGTGTAGCTGGATTTTTACTCGGCAAATCCGAAGTAAACCTCGATATGCTGCGCCGCAAGCTGGATGAAGCCGTGCGCAAGTACCCCAAAGTAGAAGGCTCCGACAAACAATACCTTACCCCTAATGCCAACAAAGCACTGAGCAGAGCCAAAGTTTTGCTCAAAGAATTTGGTGACCAATACATCTCCGTAGAGCTCATGCTACTGGGCATTGTGCAGGGTGATGATGCCGGAGCAAAGTTGCTTAAAGAACTGGGAGCCAATGAACAATTGCTCAAAGGCGCTATCAACGAGTTGCGCAAAGGCCGTAAAGTGACCGACCAAAGCTCGGAAGACAGCTACAATGCCTTGGCCAAGTACGCCGTCAACCTCAACGAAAGGGCAGAAAGTGGTAAACTGGATCCCATTGTGGGGCGCGACGATGAAATTCGCCGCGTACTGCACATCCTCTCCCGCCGCAAAAAGAACAACCCTATCCTCATCGGAGAAGCAGGTGTGGGCAAAACCGCGATTGTAGAAGGCCTGGCCTGGCGCATCGTAAAAGGGGATGTACCGGAAAGCCTGCAAAGCAAAAAAATCTTTGTACTTGACATCGCCGCCTTGATCGCGGGTGCCAAGTACAAAGGCGAATTTGAAGAGCGCCTCAAAGGCGTGATCCAAGAAGTAACCGAATCCAACGATACCATCATCTTGTTTGTAGACGAAATCCATACCCTGATTGGAGCAGGTGGAGGCAATGGCGCCATGGATGCCGCCAACATCCTCAAGCCTGCGCTCGCAAGAGGCGAGTTGCGCACCATCGGTGCAACTACCCTTGACGAATACCAAAAATATTTCGAAAAAGACAAAGCGCTGGTGCGCCGCTTTCAGGAAGTACTGATCGAAGAACCCAGTGTAGAAGACACTATCTCGATCTTGCGCGGATTGCAAGAGCGTTACGAGGTTTACCACAAAATTGAAATCAAGGATGAAGCCCTGGTGGCCGCGGCAGAATTAAGCAGCCGCTACATCCCGGATCGCCAACTGCCAGATAAGGCCATCGACCTCATCGATGAAGCAGCAGCTCGTTTGCGCCTCGAACTGGATTCCTTGCCCGAAGAAATAGACGAATGGGATCGCAAAGTGCGCCAACTCGAAATTGAGCGAGAAGCCGTCAAACGGGAGAAAAACAAAAAGCAGCTCGACGCCATCGAAGAAAACATTGCCAATGCCAAACAAAAGCGCGATTCGCTGATGGCAGGTTGGAAAGGGGAAAAAGAGCTGGTCGATACCGTTCAGGGGATCAGGAAAAAAATGGAAGAACTGGAAATTCAGGCCGTACGGGCCGAACGGGCCAGTGACTATGAGATGGTGGCCAAAATCCGCTACGGCGAATTGGAAGACCAAAAAATCATGCTCAAGGTAGCCGAGGAAAAACTCGCGGCCATCCCTGAAGACGATCGCTTTACCAACGATAAAGTAACCGCTAATGACATTGCTTACATCGTGAGCAAATGGACGGGGATTCCCGTTGACAAAATGACCCAAAGCGAGAAGGACAAACTCCTGAGCCTGGAGCAAGAAATCGGTCAGCGCCTGATTGGCCAGGATGAAGCAGTAAAAGCCGTTTCGGATGCCATTCGACGCAGCCGGGCAGGATTGCAAGACGCCGATCGCCCCATCGGTTCATTCATCTTCCTCGGACCAACCGGGGTGGGTAAAACCGAATTGGCCAAAACCATTGCCGAAGTACTCTTCGACGATGAAAAAGCCATGACCCGCATCGACATGAGCGAATACCAAGAGAAACACACCGTGTCGCGACTAGTGGGTGCGCCTCCGGGATACGTGGGTTACGACGAAGGTGGCCAGTTGACCGAAGCGGTACGCCGCCGTCCGTACAGCATCATCTTGCTGGATGAGATCGAAAAAGCACACCCGGATACCTTCAACATCCTGCTGCAAGTGCTGGACGATGGTCGCCTGACCGACAACAAAGGCCGAGTTGCCAACTTCAAAAATACCATCATCATCATGACTTCCAACATGGGGGCTGACCTGATCATGGAGAATTTTGAAGACCTGGAGGAAATGGGCGAAAAGCACCGCACCGAAATCATTGCCACGACCAAAGAAGAGGTATTCAACCTGCTGAAAGAAAACCTGCGGCCAGAATTCCTGAACCGCATCGACGAGCAGATCCTCTTCTTGCCCTTGAACAAGGCTGAGATCAAGCAGATCCTGGAGCTTTTGTTGAAAAAGACCCAGAAAATGCTGGCCAAACAGGGCATCGTACTCAAGGTAAGCGATGCAGCCAAGGATTTGCTAGCAGACATGGGCTACGATCCACAGTTTGGTGCCCGCCCGATGAAACGGGTACTGCAAAAAGACGTGATCAATGAATTATCCAAACTACTGCTAAGTGGCGCGGTGACCCTGGGCGACACGATTTATGTGCATACCGATAAAAAAGGATTGACTTTTGGGAAAGAGCCGTATGAAGGGGCAATTAGTTTTCCGCCTGATCCGGAAGATGATGAGGAGGGAGATAATGAAAAAGGAGAAGAAAAGCCTGTGGAGGAAAAGGCGTAATATTACTGTAAAACCGCTGGTGCAAGAGCTCCAGCGGTTTTTTAAAAGTATATCAATTAGGATTGTGGTATTTTTAGGAAGATTACAACCACAGCAAATGAATAAGAGTATTTTCTTTGCACTATATGTTTTGGCAATGCCATGTTCATTAACTGCACAACGGATTTTAAATGGAGGTTTTGAAGGCGCTGGCCTCCCCTGTGCATACAATCTCAGCAATCAAATTTTTACATCGACCATGCCCAATGTGGTCGGTTTTGGAGAAAAAAATGAATTGGACATATTATCTCTATCCTGCAATTACGGGCCACCTCTGGCCGGCAATTACTTTATTGCCCTAACAGCCATAACCGGGATTACAGATGCCATTGGCCTCAAACTATCCGAGCCTTTGATACCAGGACAAACGTATACTTTGCAGTTTCATGAACGGATAGGAAAAGTTATCAATGCTCCTGCACGCCTGTTGGTGGGCCTTTCCGACAACCCTACTTCTCCTAGCGAGCTTTTATATACTGTGCCTGATCTTCACAACGATTGGACGAGCCATCAGTTTCGATTCAAACCACCTACCAATGGACTTTACCTCACAGTTCTGATTGAAAGTGCCGGGGAAGCCTGGATTTTTGTAGACGATTTTAAGTTGATTTGTCCTAAAATTAACCTGGGCAACGACACAACCTACTGTGCCATCGAAAATATTAATTTAACCACAGAAAGCAAATTCGACAGTTACCTTTGGAACGATGGCTCTACCAATGCTCAACTGACCATTCAAGATCCAGGCTTATATTGGTTGGAAGGCAAATTGGGTGGTTGCACCATCCGGGATAGCGTTGAATTTCTGGAAAAGCCTTTGCTGTGTTCCTGTCGATTTTATTTTCCCGAAATCTTTTCGCCTAACCAGGACAACACTAACGATACTTGGAGCCCACTCAGTCCCTGCGAGGTGAAAGAATATGAACTGTTCATTTTTGATCGTTGGGGAGGCCTGGTTTTTCACAGCCAACAAGCCTTGGAT
>NZ_JBBAKG010000202.1:0-4665 GCF_040403615.1 Haliscomenobacter sp.
CCTAAAATGGATTGCCGCAGTCCCTCCAGGGGATAAAACTGGAGCATGGCCCAATAGGAGTTCATGCTGTGCAAAAAAGTGGGTTCATCGATTTTGCCTTCGGCGTACCATTTTTCTTTTACGGCGATTCGCCGGGTGATCCGGCGCAGGTTTTCGTTGCGCAACCGGATCAGGTTGGGAAAAATGCGCAGCCCCAGAAAGCTCAGGCCATTCTCACGTTTGTTGAGAAAAGTAGCCGAAGGTTTGAGGCGGAGTTGCAGCCGTTCGTGTAGGAAAACTTCGGTTTCGCGCAGCAAGTCTTTGAGCACCTGCTTGTCGGGGTGAAACAGCACAAAATCATCCATGTAGCGCACGTAGGCTTTGAGCCGTTTTTCTTGTTTGAGCCACATATCCAGTGGGTGCAGGTATACATTGGCAAAAAACTGGCTGGTCCGATTGCCGATGGGCAACCCAACGCCATTGTGGCCACCGTGGCGGATGATTTTTTCAGCCAGTTTCAACACCCGTTGGTCTTTGAGGGTACGCGCCAGCAGTTCCAAAAGAATGTTGTGGTTGATCGAATCGAAAAATTTTTCAACATCACTTTTCAAAAACCATTCCTGAGCGCGGAGGAATTGCTGGGCGCGCTGGGCGGCAGCATGTACGCCTTTTCCTTTGCGGGTGGCGTAAGAATCGCCAATAAAGCGCCGCTCCCAAATGGGCTCGAGGATATTGACCAGGGCATGGTGCATCACCCGATCCCGAAACGAGGCGATGGCGATACTGCGTTGCTTGGGGTCGTGGATTTCAAAGTAACGAAAGGGTGCGGGTGCCCAGGTATCGTTTTGCAATTCCTCCTGGATCAGCAACAATTCCTTTTCCAAATGATAGGAAAAGGTGGCACTTTCGTTGGTTTTGCGGCTGCCAAGGCGGGTTTTGCGCCAGGCCAGGTGCAGGTTTTGGAAGCTGCACAAGTCGGAATAAAGGTTGTTTATTCTTTGCATGATTTGAGCCAACCGCCTACCATGCGGCCAGCGGTGTTGATTTGGAGTTGAACAAATTCATACTGGTTCATGCTGATGTATTGCCGCTCAAAGCAAAGCCTGAAAAGCAAGCGCAGTTTTTCGAGTTTCAGGTTGACCTGGGTCAGCGTAGCCTTTTTTTGGCTGGAGTACACCGCATCGGTAAGCAATTCAAGGGTATCGAGGGTATGGTTGGCAATGCGCCCTGCAATGGTAAAGCGGGTATGCTTGGGCATGCGGTCGCATTTGTCCAAAATCCAGTCTGTGGCCTTGAACCAGTGGTCGTAGAGTGGGTAGTCCGCTTTCATGAGGCAGTGTAAAAGGTTTGAATCATGGCGATGAGGGCTTTGCCGTATTTCTCGATGCGCGATTTTCCAAACCCTTTGACGAGTTTGAGGCTTTCCAGCGTTGTGCATTTTTGGAGAATCATCTCGGCGAGGTGGGCATTGGTGGCCAGAATGTATACTGGCAAGCCCTGTTTTTGGCCTTCTTCACTGCGCCATTGCTTGAGGCGCAGGAACAGCACTTTTTGTTGTTCGTCCAAACCAAAATTGGTGTCTTTAACCTTGGTTTCGGCGTTTTTGCGCTCCTCTTCAAGGATGACGCCATAGTGCACGGCAACCGTCCAATAAGGTTCATGGTTGCGCACGAAGAATTTGGTTTCAATTTTGTGCACCCGTTTGTTCAGACAAAACTGTTGCACCAGATCGTCGTGAAAAGTTTGGGTTTCATCCTGAAACGGGATGGTGAAAATGCGGATCGGCATGGCTTGTGAAATTTTAGACCCGGTCTTCGCCTTATTGCTAAGCCTACCAACCGAGTCCTTGAATAAATATTCGATCACCCCACTGATGTGGTGATGCGAGACAAGCTGCTGGACAGAAAGAGCTACTCCCGGCAGATCCGTAGAGCAACCAGATCCGAGCCTGCTTTCCTGTATTGGCTAGCCGGCAACCGATGTTGTTGTTGCGGTTGTCGGGCGTGTTGTTGTTGCGATTCGCCGCACGCACGTTCTGCGGGTTGTTGTTCCACGACCCGCCCCGTAACACCCGGTTGGAGCCTGATGCAACTTGCCTGATCTAATGTAAAATTTTAGGCAGATTTTTGAGGGATCTTAACGCTGACGCACGAGCAAGGTGAAAATGTCATACGAATACGCGTATGTAGCATGTTGATAGTGGTTCGATTGTTGCTTAACACAACCCCGAAGGGGTGACAGGATTATAGCAGAATAACCATGTTTATTCCATTAAGAGAAACCCCGAAGGGATGGCATGATAAAAAAACGTCAGGAGGCGGTTAAATAATGTCACCCCTTCAGGGTTCAAATACATCCTCATTCCATTTTTTCTATAATCCTGTCACCCCTTCGGGGTTGAAAACTGCGTTCATTTTAGAACCAATCGACCCTACCTTGAAGGGGAGAACAGCTTACTTTAGGTCAATTTTCTACCTTTCATTAAGCAAAAAGAAAATGGGAACACTGATGACGCGGATCTAGCGGATTTACACGGATTTGATCCGCGAAAATCCGCTAGATCCGCGTCATCAGCGTTCCCATTGGTGTCGCTTTTGGGTGTACTGATTGGACACAATTTTGTTAGCAATGCATATTTTTGTCCTCTAGAAGGGAGCTGGAATACGGTTGTTTAGACGCGGTGCATCGCGTCCCCGCCGATTCAGGTCTCATGCTTGCATATTTTTTAAAAAACACCGAAATTGCCAAGGATAAAGTGCGTGATTTTATTCAAACTTTGCCAACTGTCTTAAACCAAACGACGATGAGTACTTACGACATGATAGTAAAAGAAGGGGAATCAAAAGCGCAGAAAGTTTTTGAAGAACTGTTGGCAAAAGAAAGGCAACGGGCCGAAGAGGAACACCACCAACGCGCCGAAGAAGAACGTATCCGATTAAACAATACGATCCTCAACCTGCATCGTATTGCCAAAATGCCAGTACCAGAGATTGCGCTCATGGTTGGTATTGAAGTTGAATACATCGAGACTTTGATTGCAAAGTCGGAACATGAAGAGGATAAAGTGTAGAGATGGGATGTATTGAATAATCATACCCCTGACACGGATCTAGCGGATTGTCTCAGATCAAATCCGTGCAAATCCGCTAGATCCGCGTCATCAGCGTTCCCATTGTTGTCGCTTTAGGGCACTGATTGTACACAATTTTGTCAGTTCGATTTCTTTTCATTTTTTGTTTAATATTGTTAAAATAAAAAAATAATTGACTTTGGACAAAAAACAACTATGCCCAAAAAAACCGCCAAACCGTACGATGAATTTTTCGTAAATGTTTAGCAAAAATAGTTGTGTGCAAAGAGTAGTTCCAGGGGCTGGGGGTTCTGAAGCTACGTAAGCTGTTCAATATCAAGCGTAAAAATTCTGTGTCCTAATCGTAGCCTTTCAGGAGAACGGGGAGGATGTTGTTGAACTACAATGCTCCCTTCAGGCTTTCTCCGCGTTCTAGGACGCGTTGCTCCTGTTGTTGGCGGATGCCTTCCCACTCGCTGGGGTCTGTGGCATCCAGTAAACTGATGGCCACGCTCCAAACCTCGTTTCTCCAACTGCTGATCAGCTGAGATAGCAGCCATTCATCCATGCGTCCCATCACCCGATCTACAATGGCCATGACCGGAGCGTGGGGCTCAATTACGGTATCCTGTACCGCATCAATGGTACTGGCAATGACCTGGTTGACTTTTTCATGGTCTTCCTGCCGAAGTTGCTGTTGATCTGGATGGAGGGTAGGCCACTCATCGCGCAAACAATCGTATAGCGACAGCGGTAAATCGTAATTGATGTGGGCATTTACCCCAAGCAAAAGGCATTGCAATACATGTAAGCTGGAATGTAGGGTAGCATCGTGTGCCTGTTGCCACGGCGGAGAGGTTTGTGCGGAGTGGCGCTCATAATTGTCCAGTGCTTCAAAGTAATACTCGGCAAAACGCAGCATCAGCTTACTGATCCATATTGGGTCATGAAAATGCCCTTCGGTGATGGCCGTAGCCATATTGGTACTCATCATGCTGTAACAACGCAAGAAAATACAGCGTTGATCGCCGGTTTTTTCCCAGGCATCAGCGCATTGAATCATGCGGTGCAGGACTAGATCGATGGTTTGCATGGTTCAAAGAAAAGAAATTTTGAACTGAAATCCATTTGGTGCTGGGAAGAAATAAATCAACAGAATTGTTAATCCCGTTGCTTTTACGATAAGGGTAACACTTACCCCTTCTTTTAATAAATTTTCAGCTACTATGCCAAGCAAGTACAAAACCAAGTACAAACCCGATTGGAATGATCCATAATGGCGCGATTTTTTGATTTTCTAAATAAAAACAACCCGCTAGTGTACCCCACATGATGATTACAACTGGGTAGTTTATCATGATATGCCCTTTTGCGATTGCTTTGTCGATTGAGATGGGTGGATTCATTGGTTTTTTGGGTGGTGATGGATTATAGCTAACGGTCTTGCGCTTAGCCCATTTTAGTGCCAGTAGTTAATTGCTTTTTCGTATTCTTAATCCAATATAAAGTATCTCGGTAAATAATTGGAAGCATAGGTTCTTTAAGTCTTGGCAAACTCAAGGTTCACGCTTTTCTTCGCATTTTTCAAAAATGTCCAGTTGAGAACAAAATTAGTC
>NZ_JBBAKG010000203.1:0-4650 GCF_040403615.1 Haliscomenobacter sp.
TTTTTCGCTTAACCCGCCTCCACTTTCGCAAAATCGGGATTTCAATAAGGCCTTTTCCGCATTGCCATGGATGTTTCTAGGTTAGGCGAACGTTTAAGTGTTGCGTAATATGAGTTAAACAATAAAAACCTAGAATTCATTTTATAAAATTCAATCAAAGCCGCGTTTCCAACCTCGGCACCATCATTTCCTTCCAGGCCCGGAAATCCCCAGCTTGAATGTGGGCGCGGGCTTCGCCCACCAGCCACAAAAAGAAAGACAAGTTGTGCAAGGTGGCAATTTGCATGCCCAGAATCTCGCTGCTGTGGATCAAATGCCGGAGATAGGCTTTGGAGTAAAAGCGACTGCTGTGGCAGGTGCTGCTGGCATCAACTGGCGAAAAATCGTCTTTCCATTTGGCATTGCGCATGTTCAGAATCCCTTCGGCAGTGTACAACAAACCATGACGGGCGTTGCGACTCGGCAAAACACAATCGAACATATCGATGCCCAGGGCAATGCATTCCAGGATATTGACTGGAGTACCCACGCCCATGAGGTAGCGCGGCTTGTCGGCGGGCAAGATGCCACACACCAACTCGGTCATGGCGTACATGTCTTCAGCTGGCTCACCTACCGATAAGCCGCCAATGGCGTTGGCCGGGCGATTGAAGGCCGCGATGGCCTCGGCAGATTGTACCCGCAGATCGGGGTAAGTACTGCCCTGCACAATCGGAAACAAGGTTTGTTCGTAACCATACAGCCCTTCCGTACTGTCGAAGCGCTCGCAACAGCGCGCCAACCAGCGATGGGTCATTTCCATCGATTTTTTGGCATAGGCGTATTCGCACGGATAAGGCGTACACTCATCAAAAGCCATGATGATGTCTGCTCCGATGATGCGCTGAATGTCGATGGCGCGTTCGGGTGAAAAAAAGTGGGGCGAGCCGTCAATATGGGAATTGAACGTAACGCCTTCTTCTTTGATTTTGCGGGTTTCGCCCAGCGAATACACTTGATACCCGCCACTATCGGTCAGGATGGGATGGTTCCAGCCGTTGAATTTGTGCAAACCACCCGCCTGTTGCAAAATATCGATACCAGGCCGCAAGTACAGGTGGTAAGTATTGCCCAGGATGATCTGCGCATGGATTTCTTGTTCCAGTTCATGCTGGTGCACTGCTTTGACTGTACCCGCAGTACCCACTGGCATAAAAATGGGCGTTTGGATTTCGCCGTGTGCAGTTTGGATCACCCCTGCCCGTGCAGCAGATTGAGGATCGGTATGTTGGATGGTGTATGAAAACATGTTGATTACAAGCGATAGCGGTCGCGATCCATTTTTAGTACGATGGCCATCATCGCCGAAAACGCCAAGAGCGATGAGCCTCCCCTGCTGATGAATGGCAAAGGAATACCAATCATGGGCGTCACGCCGATGGTCATGCCAATATTGATGAAAAAGTGAATGAACAATATCCCGACAAAGCAATAGGTATAGACGCGGGCAAAATTAGACCGCTGCCGTTCTGCAATGATGGTGAGGCGCAACATGAGTACCAAAAACAAGACGACCAAGCTTACCACACCTACAAATCCTTGCTCTTCGCCCACCGTACAGAAAATAAAGTCCGTGGGTTGTTCGGGTACATAGCTGTAGCGCGTCATACTGCCCTGCAAAAAGCCCCTGCCCAAAAAACCACCAGAAATGATGGCCGTTTTGGACTGCATAAAATTGTACATCGATTTGCAATCGGTACAAGATTCTGGCTTTAACCAAACCAAAATCCGGTCGGCCTGGTGTGGCTTGAGCACTTTCAATACCGCGTAGTTGGCCGAAAAACACATTCCAACCCCTAGCGCAATGGCGATTCCAGCAGCACCAACTTGCCGAATTCCCTTGCGACTGGCGTAAATCACAGCCCAGCCAGCATAAACCAGGGCTAAGCCTCCAATGCCATAATACCCATATCCCAACCACCAACTTGCAATGCCAGCAGCACCCAATACGAGCACAATGCGCTTAAAATTGGTGGCTTCTTTGGGCAAACTGGTCAAATACCACAAGCCCATGGTCAATAGCAAAATAGAAACGATAAGCGGGTCAAAAACTATACCCAACAATAAAATAGCCAGAATTGTAAAGCCAGCGATGTAGTAGTTGGGCGATAATCCCTCGCGGTACATTGCTATGAAAAAGGAGGTAAACACGATGGCAGAACCTAAATCGCCCTGTACCAGGATGAGGGCCATTGGAATGACCAGGATGCCCAAGGCGATGAGTTGACTGCGCAGGGTTTTTAAATTGGTACTGGGGGTGCTCAAAAACGCAGCCATCCCCAGTGCTGCGCCAACTTTGGCAAATTCTGAAGGTTGGAGCGACAATCCCGCAAAGGTATACCAGGAGAGGTTGCCGTGAATTTCGGTTCCAAAAAACGGAACGCCCAGCAGCAGCAACATCGTAATGATGTAAATTGGATAGGCCAGGAGCTGCCAGATTTTCCAGTCGAGCGCCAGGATGGTGGCCACTGCCGTGAAGGAAATGATCATCCAGATCAGTTGTCTGCCCACCGAAGAGCGCATAAAGCCTACTTTCTCAAATTCGATATAGGTTGAGGCGTAGATCATCATCACCCCAAACACTACCAACCCCAAATAGACGGAAAAAACGATCCAGTCGATCGTTTTTGTCCCGGTAAATTTACCTAGCATAATGTATGGATCAACGCTTACTAAACTTTTGAAGTTTAGTAAGCGTAAACTTTTGCGGATCAATAACCTCCTATGAAATCGTTCGGGCTGATTTGAGCGTCTTGTACCAAATATGACCCTGGATAAGCACCGCGCACCAACTCCTGTAAACTCATGGCTTCCAGCTTGCTGCGGTAAGCGCCTACCCGCAAGAGGTAGTAAGGCCGCTCGTGAAGCCAGGTTATGGGCACAAACGGATATTGTACCTTAAAATTGTTCAGGGTTTCATCCAGTTTGGCTCGATCCGTGGTGGCGAGGATTTGTAGGCGCCACCCGTTGATGAACGGTCGTTGTTTGTTGCCTTCGATATACTGATTCATCAAGGTACTGATGGCGGGATCTTCTTTGATTTGAATGTTTTGTACCTCTTGCGCCATTGCTGCACGAAAAGTCAAAACCAGCATAAACAAAATGAAATAGGCGCGCTGCATGGATCTGTTTTTTTGCAAAAATAAAAAAACTTGATGACAAACGCTGCGCTAAAGATCAGGTATCCAAGAGTGTGTTTGGATTTCTAGTACGCTGCTGTACCATTTTCACCTTTTACAATGGCGATGCCGGATGAAGTACCAATCCGGGTAGCTCCTGCCTCAATCATGGCCCTGGCATCGGCAGCATTTCGGATGCCTCCAGAGGCTTTGATGGCTATTTTGTGTTGGAGCAATTCCCCCATTTGTCGAACGACCTCCACCGTTGCTCCTCCTCCGTTGAAACCTGTAGAGGTTTTGGCAAAATCAGGCTTCAACTCCAACAGAATGGTACATGCCTGCTCCAATTCTTCGGGAGTCAACAAAACCGTTTCCAGGATGATTTTGATTTTTTTTCCTCTCATGCGGGTGGCCATGATCATGCTGTCGAGGTCGTTGCGCACGTGTGCCCAGGATTGGCTTTTGATGGCACAAAGATTGATTACTGCGTCAATTTCATCCGCACCATCTTCAAGGGCGCGTTTGACTTCTTCTACCTTCGCAGCGGTGCTGGAATAACCAAGAGGAAACCCAATCACAGTAGCTATCTGCACTTTTTGTTTACCGGATTCCAAAGCGCGAAAAGCGCTGTTGACGTAAAAAGGAGGAATGCAAACTGCGGCAAAACCGAATTCCTGTGCTTCGGTGCAAACTTGAAGAATGTTTTCCAAATTTGCGTCAGGCTTAAGTAGCGTGTGGTCAATGTATTCGGCAATATTCATCACAGGATGTATAGATTAGTATGACGCAAAAAATAACTTCCCGATTTTTTTAGAGGCTTTTGAATAGGAAGCTCACTTGAAATGAACCGTTCGACTTCCTATTCAAAACCCAAAATCGGAAAGTTAATTTTTCTGCGTTAATAGATTTGTTAAAGTCAAAGCAGGGAACAATATTAAGTTGGGCGAAAGATAGCTTAATTAACCCTACCGAAATAGTTAATTAACATTTAAATTGTAAACTACAAAACCCACTTTCATGCAAGTACAAGACAGTCAGCCGTTGCTGGAGTGCGTACCGAATTTCAGTGAAGGACGGAATGTTGGAATCATCAACCGCATTGCCGACGCCATTCGCCAAATAGCTGGAGTCAAGTTGTTGCATGTAGATCCCGGAGCAGATGCCAATCGTACCGTAATGACCTTTGTTGGTGCACCCTCAGCGGTGGTTGAGGCTGCTTTTCAAAGCATCAAAACCGCGGCGCAATTGATCGATATGCGGCAACACCAGGGTACACACCCCCGCATAGGAGCCACGGATGTATGTCCCCTGATTCCGATTGCAGGTTTGGATATGCAGGACGCTGCTGAACTGGCCCGAAATCTCGGACAAAGGGTAGGGCAAGAATTGAATATCCCGGTATACTTGTATGAATATGCTGCACATAACGCCAATCGGCGCAACCTGGCACACATCCGACGTGGAGAATACGAAGGATTGGCTACAAAAATAG
>NZ_JBBAKG010000204.1:0-4610 GCF_040403615.1 Haliscomenobacter sp.
TTGCCAGCCCAATCCACCCTAGACCTCAAAGTCAATCCCTTTCTAACTTTAAGGAACAATGCCCCAACGCTTGTACTGGAGTATGTGTCTGCAGCACATTTTGCAGTGGAATTTGGGTTGATGTACAATAAGCAGCAAGCAGTAGCCTGCAACCCGATTTTTGACGATCCTAACAATCCTTACGATCGCTGCCCCTATTCGTTTGACTATCAACGCAGGGGGGTATATGGTGCTTTTCGCTGGTACTTCGTAGATCCTGGCGAGGCCAGAGGCGTATTTTTGGGGCTTGCGGGGGCCTATAGCGTCCCCAAGAATTATCCACCCATTTTCGAAACTTACCTGAAGGGCATTACTGCAAAGGACTTCAGTTTTACACACAAAGAAAAGTTAGTTTATGTTGGGCCACTCCTGGGATATAAGGCTGTGCTTTGGGAGCATTTGGTGATAGAAGGATATGCTTTTTATAGCCCATACCTGACCAAAGCAGCCAAAATATACCAAAAGTCTAATTCAGGGTCAAGCAGAATGAGATTGGTATCTGGATTGACCGTCGGGTATCGATTTTAACGTAAGGACTCAACGATTAAAAGCGTAAAATGAAAAAATTGACTTTCTTATGGCTATTACTCAGCAACTTGAGCATGCTCAATGGCCAAAATACCATTGAACTTAAGTTGAATCCATTTCTATGGGCTGATCAAATTATGCCAACCTTAAGTTTTGAAAAAATAGCCCCAGACAAGCGCACAGCTTGGGAGGCAGGGCTAATGATGAATGTACTTAGTACTTGTACAGAAGGCACGTATAACAACACTTGTCAGGCAGATCTGTACAAAAATTACCTGTACGCCGGGGCTTATGGCTCTTGGCGTTGGTATCCTTTGGCAAAACCAGGTCGTGCCAATTGGTTGTTCATTGGAGTGATGGCAGCATACGGAGGCGGAATATTGCCCTCTCCTGAAGTACGCAATTTTTTTTACCTGTATTCGCGTAGCCCCAGCTTTGCATATCAACACCATCAAAGGCAATTGTTTTTGGGGCCATTAGGAGGCATCAAGCTGATAGAAGGCAAAAGGGTTTCGCTGGAAGGGTTGTTTTTTATTAGCCCTTATTACAAAAGAATTTCTTTTTCATCGGATATACCTCGCTATGATGGTTCGTACAGTATAAACCTAGGATACCGCATTTATAAGCGCCGTAAAATTGATTAAACCTGCTAAAAATATATCTTATGAAAACTAAGTCGACCTGGTTTTGGGGAATGGTGTTGCTTACTTGTTTGCAGGCAACCCAACTAGCCGCTACCGAAGTACGCGTACTAGAAACAACTGGAACTTGCGCAGGAGCAGGTTGCCGTGGAAAAATAAAACTGGCTTTGAATGTCAGCGCAGGCCCTTTGAAACTAGAGCTTCGTCAAGGCAACACCATTAAAGCGTCAAAATCTTTTTCCAAAGGCAATTTTGAATATAGTTTTGAGGGTTTGTGTATTGGCAATTATTCCATTTTGTACTATCCCGAACAATTTCCGGTATGCATGAAGGCTATAGAGCCCATCAACATCCCAGACCAAGCACCATTTGAAGTCAACATCGAAAACTGGGATTTTAGTGTGGTCACAGTCAAACCTTCCGTTACCGGAAACTACAAATACAGTTGGTCGAGCAATGGGAGTGTTTGGACTGTGGGCGGAGCTACCCAAAACTACAATGATTACCCGAGCACTTTTTATGCCAAGGTAGAGGATTTGAATTCCGGCTGTACCGTGATAAAAACCATTCAAAAATGCACTACAGGTGGCCAAACCAATAGCCGTAGTGCTGATCTTGTCGTAGAAGTACAGCAGCAAAGCGACCCCAATAAGGTAAAATTGATCGCCAAGTTAAAAAATAGCGAAGGAGATGCTCAACCAATCAACGATCAAGCCAATGCCGTGAAATGGTATGGTGTTGGAAATGTACCAATTGGCAATGGCTCTGTTTTGATAGTTTCCAAACAAGATCTTCGTTCTTATGAATTGGGCACATTTGTTTCTGTTACTGTTGAGAACAGTTGCGCTGCAATTGTACTCCAAAAGTTGGTAAGAGTCGATTGCGGAAGTTTGACTCCTGATGCATTAAAGTCTTATTTTGTTAAGGAAATTATGCCTTACTGCGGGGTAATCGAAGGTAAAGTTATTTTCAATGAAAATGTCATCAAACTACCTCAATACATTGGAGGCAATCCAATAAAAATTTATGTGGATGATATCTTTCGTACCTGGCCCACCACTCAGTTCAGTTTTACAAGAGGAGGTAAACATCAATTCCGCGTCGAAGTTTTAGATTGTCAATACAATTTTGAAGTTGACATTCCAAGTTCTACGCCGCTAATGGCTTTTGCAGGGGTGCAAAAGCAGACTGGCATCAATGTGGCATCTTTGTGCCAATACGATGTGACTTGTTTGGGAAAAAAGCAACGGGTTACTCAAACGGTTATTCGGGATCCGCAATCCGGTCACCAATCTGGTGGCCAATGCGGATATGATGTTTATTGTGATTTGGATGGCGTATTGCGTAAAGTTGGAACAAATCAGTATAGTTACCAACAAGTTCCAGCAGGCATGTATGAATATGTACTTCGAGGGGCTATTGAAGAAGCCATAGCCAATGGAGACAATGCAAAAGAACAGTATTTGAGAAAAGAATTGAAAAAAGTTAAAAATCTACTTGACTGCAGCATGGTTAAGTATTGCGATTTGACTTACAATCGAATCAGCACCGATTTTCCAGGTGTTGGTCTAGGACGAGATAGAAAATGTATAAATGGTTGTGTGGAGATGAACTGCGGAATTTTTGGAACAAAGAATTACAGCTCTTGTGATTTCACCAATTATAGAATCCCTGAGTACGATTGTTGTCCAAATCCTGTGGAGCGGAGTCTAATGGACATGTGTAATGCCTATCAAGGGTTGATCACAAGAAATCAACTCAATACCTTCTATCAAACCTATCCAACATTTGAAGATTCAGAGTTAGAACTGCTTTTGATTGAATATTCCAGTCCACCCAAATACAACGACCCCAGGATGAAATGTGCAATTATTAAGTTTTGTCCGATTAATTTTGTCCTTATGGAATACCGGGAGGGATATAGTCGGACTAACCCTTTTGACGGAGTTGACTGTGATCAAGATATAGCTGTTCCTCCAGTAAACATCGTCATTAACTTGGATGCACTCGGGAGAACCATAGACAATACTTTTGGAAAAGTGAAGAAAAAGTTGCTCCAAATCGTAAGAGCATGTACCGATTGGGTTGGCGATGCTGTCGAGGGTATAAAAGATAAACTCAATGTGAATAACATTAGCCGCTGCCCTTCTTTTTCTGATTTGGGGCGCAAAGGAGGGGTGTCAATTGGGGTTAACATTGCTGAACATACCAATGCCACTTTTGGAGGGTTTCAAGGTAATCAGGATACTACAATTTCATTGGTCTCCTACTTTACCGAATTAATAGAACCTTCAATGGATGTTGATGCTCAAAAAATAGTAATTCATACGTTCACCGATACTACTGCTAAACAATCCATTGATCGTTTTTCTACAGTAATATCAGAAGGAAAAACCACGCCTAAACTAGTATTCAATACTGGCAACAAGCAACACTACTACAACTACAGCCATCAAATTCAAGAACTTGGCCACTTCGAACAAGCAGGCATCGAACACCTCATCGAAGATTGGGACGAATGGACGGACTACTACGTGCGCAGCAGTGTACAACACAAAGAATACCTCATCACCAGACAAGATACCAACTCGGTATGGGCATTGCCGCTGGTGTCAGATAGCCTGTTGAGTGTGGAACATTTTACCCAGTATGATTCAGTGTTGTATGTAGCAGGATACTACAAAGGTTTATTGTACTTGGGGGGGCAGCCTATAGATTCAATCGCAAGCCATGACCAAACGGGGTTATTCTTCCTACAAATCACCAAAAATGGCCAGGTAAAGGACATCAGCTTGGTCGAAAACATAGATACATCAGGTGGTTTGGCGTTTTCTGAAAACAAAGCGGGTATTATTCAAGTGGCAGCCCAGGCGCAGAACGATTCCTTGAAAATCAATAACCAATTTCAAGCATTACCTCAAGCTGGATCAGTGTTTTTACTTCGGTATTCCGACGACAATCAACTGCAATTCATCAACGCCATCGGGGGCTCTAGTCAAACTACGATTGGAGGCTTGACATTGGCAATAGGCGGTAATGCCTCTACAATAGCCTTATTTGGCGGTGGAAGCACAAGCATCCAAAATGGATATCCAACACTGGTACCCGGAGATAGCCTGACCTTACTGAGTTTTGCTAATAATGGCAGCTTTACCAAAGCCAGAACCAGTGCTGCTGCCCATTTGTTGCCCCATAAATTTGCCATTTCATATGGTGCAGGAAACGGCCTTTTACTTGGACTAACCTATGATCAAACGACTACTTTCTTTGGAGACACCTTGAGTAATGAAGGTTTGGAGGACATTGCCATCATGAAATATGCAGTCAATGACACCCTGGAATGGGGTGAATTGTATGGTACTTCTGACAATGAAAGCGTATCAAAAATGATGTATGATGCCC
>NZ_JBBAKG010000205.1:0-4520 GCF_040403615.1 Haliscomenobacter sp.
CCCGGATGTAAAACCGGAAACAGAAATTGACTTTCAACAAAAGGAGCAATTGCGACTGTTGTTGGAAGAGCAGAAGCCTTATCTGGACCCAGAATTGAGTTTGCCCAAGCTGGCCGAAATGATGGCGTGCAGCACCCACGAATTGTCCCACCTGATCAACCAGGGTTTTGAACGCAATTTTTACCAACTCATCAATGGGTATCGGGTTGAAGAAAGCAAACGCTTGTTGGTGAATGAGCAGTTGCTGCACCTCAATATACTGGCCATCGGTTTTGAAGCAGGGTTCAACTCCAAAACGACCTTCAATACCACATTTAAAAACCAAACCGGCATGTCACCGTTGGAATACCGCAAGCAACAGGAATCTGCCAAACTCGAGGTTAACCAGCCATCGAAACACCAATGATTTTTCCAATTCCAAAGGTGATAGCTGCCGCAATCAGACCAAATACCACTTGTCGCATCCCGGAAAACCACACACTTTTTCCGGTAAATAAGGTGATGGCTGCGCCAATGCCAAATAAGCCCAGTGCACTCAAAATGGTACTGTACAAGATTGCCCTGAATCCATTGGTAAACAAAAACGGAATGACTGGAATAACCGCGCCAATCGCAAAAAGCACAAAGGAATAAAGGGCAGCCTCGATGGCCGAGCCTTTCAATTCTTCAGGATTGATGCCCAATTCTTCTTCGATCAGGATTTGGTGGGCCTTGGTGGTATCCTGCATGATTTCTTCCGCCATTTTATCGGCTTGGGCTTTGTCGATTCCTTTGGTTTGGTAGATCAGCGAAAGCTCTTGCATTTCTCCGGCAGGATTGGTTTCCAGTTCTTCGAGTTCGATTTGCATTTGATTCTCGAACAATTCCTGGGAACTTTTTACCGAAATCCATTCCCCCAAAGCCATTGACAGTGCGCCGGCCAGCAAACCCGCCAATCCGGCCACCAACACCCCGCTTTGCCCATCGCTGGCCCCGGCTACGCCCATAACCAGGCTGAAGTTGGACACCAGGCCATCGTTTCCACCCAACACCGCTGCCCGCAGGGCATTGCCTCCCACGGAGCGGTGACGGCTTTCGAATTTGGTGATGGCTTTGCTGCCTACCTTGGAATCATTGTCCAGGATATTGCGCAGGATTTTTACATGGTTGGTTTCGGTGCCTGAAATGGGGAGCTTGTTTTGCTTTTTGGCCGCAAGCACGGCATTTGAAATGCTTTTTTCCGTGTCCATCAAGACCCCCAAGACATAGTCGTACCCAAAAATCCGGCCAATGGAGTTGAGCGTTCGGGCCCTGCGGGAAGGCAAGGGCATTTTATCTGGACTGATTGCTTGTGCTTTCAAAAAAGCAATGGCATGGCCTTTTTCAATTTCACTCATTTCCGCAAAAACCTTGGCAATGGCTGTGTCGGGTTCATTTTCGGCCAACTTGAGGTAGAGGTAACTGGCGTCTACTTCGGTTTGAATACTTTTCAGGTTCATGGTATGGTGGGTTAGTTCAGATGAGTTAGAGGGAGCTTTCTTTCAATACCAGGAGCGCTTGAGGCCCGGTGCAGAAAAGCAAATCCAAGATACTCAAATTTGGCAAGAATGTGTATTTGTGGCTAAATACTTGCAAGTAGGAACTTGGGGTAAAATGAGGATCCATCTCCAGCGCAACTTTGGGGGAAATGAGCTGACGCAAATCCAGCATCCCTTCAGGAGTGCTAAACCAATAATCTTCCGTGTAGGCTATTTCCTTGCGCAAATTCAGCAACTTGAGAAAAACCTTGAGCAAGGCCGCATTGTATTCTGCCAGAAATTCATACCGCTTGACTCCTCCCAGATAGGGTTCCAGAAAAGCGGCATATTCCTCAAAATAGGGCGCACTTCCGTAAGCATAGGAGATGGCTTCCCATTGTTTGGCAGGCCAGTCGGTTTTGTAATCAATCCGCACTTCCCAGATTGGCGTTTGATGATTTTTACCTTTTACCAATGGAACCGACAGGCGCAACAGGCCATTGGCCGAGGCAATGTGGCAACGGTTGCGGTAACTGCCTTTTTGGTAATTTTCCTTGTGTTCGATCCAGATTTTGTCGTAGTGCAAAAATTTCGCGAAGTATTGCACCGGAGGACAAAACTGACTGGTCAACAAAGCAGTAGGGTATTCATGCATGGATTCTAGCGCAATAAAGTTGTTTGTCCTCGCCGGATTTCGCTGTACCCATCGGGATAAACCGCTTCCAGAAACCAAATGTATACACCTGGATTGAGGGCTGTTTCCCGATAGGTGCCATCCCAACCTTTGGGGTCGTTGATGTCAAAATTTTCGCGGAGATAAATGACCTCACCCCAGCGGTCAAACACCTTAAAGGTTTTGATTTTGACCCCATTTTGGCCATGCACCAGCAATTCGTCGTTGTTGGTGTCGCCATTGGGCGTAAAACCCGTAGGAACCAGCACAATGCGCTGTTTGCGTACAAATACCCGCACGAGGGCCGTGGCTTCGCAGCCTTTCTCATCTGTTGCCAGCACGCGGTAATCTACTCCATTTTGGGTACGTACGGTAGGCGAGGCGCAAGAATCGCAGCTTAGGGTATTGGTAAATGGATCTTCCCAGACGTAGGTCACTTTTCCCTGGTTGTTGCTTACTTCCGCATTTAGCTTAATGGTGTCGCCCAATTGGATGGTATAGCTGCTGTTGTCGAGGTCGATAGACAAGGCCGGTTTCTGCTTGATCTCAGCCGGTTCAAAAATGATGCAACCATTGGCATCTTTGATGTATACATCGTATTTGCCAGCTTTAAGTCCAATGGCGCTAAGGGTAGGACGGTAATTGCCCTGATTGAGGCTCAATAGATAAGGTGGCTTGCCTCCTGCCGGTGCCGCAACAATAGAGCCATCCAAGTCTCCATTGCAGGTAGGATCCTGGGTTTTTAAGTTCAATTTAATTTGATTAGGGTTAGGAATACTTACGTTGCTTACATTGGTACATCCTTTGGTGTCCGTGATGGTGACTTGGTAAGTTCCGCCTCTGGCATTGCCCAAAAAAGTACTTGTATTGCCAGTGTTCCATTTGTATTTGTACCCAGGATTCCCACCAGATGCACTGATTGAAGCGCGCCCGGTAGAGTCTCCAAAACAAATTGGGCCTGAAGCTTGTATCAAAACTTGGATAGGTTTGGGTTCTTTTACTTCCACCGCCCCAATTCCAAAGCAACCAAAATCGTCGGTGACGGTCACCGCATAAATGCCAACACTGAGTCCAGTGACTCTAGCGGTAGTCTGGTTGTTGGCTTTGGCGTCCCATTTGTAGGTGAAATTGCGGGTATCGGCCAGAATGTTGCGCACGGTGGCGCTGGCATTGGTGCCTCCATTGCAGGACAATGTATCCGCGACAATGTCAAAAGTGATGGCGCGTGGTTGCCTGACTGTACGTGTGCCTACCGCGGTACAACCTTGCGGGTCGGTGATGGTGACGGTGTAGGTTTCATCTCCCCGCAAACCTCTAATGATTTGTCCGGTTTCGCCATTGCTCCAGCGAAATTTGAATTGATTCAAATCCGCACTGGGGCGACCGAGGATCAAATTGATGCCAATTGCGCCGTTAGACCCACCAAAACAGGAAGGCTGAGAAATGATGGTATTGGGTTCCATAGTTGGCAAATCCTTGAGCTTAATGGAACTGGTTTGGGCGCAGCCCGTACCGTCGGTGACGGTAACCGAAAAATTCAACGAATCCAATCCGCTGATTTCTTCCGCATTCTGCCCATTGCTCCATTGATAAGTGAATGGAGCCCCGGAACCCCCAACGGGAAGTGCCTTGGCCATATTCTGCTTGAGGCTATAGCAGCCAAATCGTGTTTGATCAATGCTGAGGGTCAGGGCATTAGCGGGTTCGATAATGATGGCCCGACCTTCGGTGGTACAATTGTTGGCATCCGTTACGGTTACGCCATATGAACCCGCACTCAGTTGGGTGGCAATGGTGTCGGTGGGTTTTGTCGTTTCCCAATTGAAGCGATAAGCACCCGTTCCGCCACTGACCCTTACCGTGGCTTGCCCGTCGTTGCCGCCTTTGCACTTGATTGGCCGGGAAATGATTTGCAGGCTAAGTGCTTTTGGTGCAACAATGCTGATGTTTTGGGTGACGCTGCACCTATTTGAATCACTGACAATTACCGCATATTGCCCAGCTGCCAATGAATTGGCATTGCGATTGATTTGCCCCTGAGGATCGTTCCACTGGTAAGACAATGCACCTGTTCCCCCTTTGGCAATTACAGTAGCCTGGCCATCCCGCTTATCGGCACAAGACGGTTGTTGCAACCGAACAGAATCTACGGTCAATTGAATGGGCGCTTTGATGTTGCGGCAATCGGACACTACACAACCATTGGCATCACTAACAGAAACACAATAATTGCCAGCCCGCAAATTGGCCAGTCGATTTATGGTGACGCCATTGGACCAACGGTAATTCAAATTGCCTGTACCTCCAAAAGCGGTAGCAATGAGGCTGCCATCTGCTACGCCAAAACAGGT
>NZ_JBBAKG010000206.1:0-4507 GCF_040403615.1 Haliscomenobacter sp.
GGCAATTTGTCATTTAATTCTGTCCAGATACTCAAGGCAAAAAGTGACAAATATTCAATAGCGGTTCAACTACTCAGCACTTCAATGAAAATTTGTCGTTTGAACCGACCTGAATACTACGTCTACTGCGTAAGGTGAGTCAATACTTGGTGCCAGATTCCTTCCGGGCATCCTCAGGCCTAAAGCTGTGCAACAACTCCTTGCAGCCCTTGGCCAACAACAAGGTATCAATTCCCACCGCAATCATATTGGCACCTGCGGCCAGGTATTCATCAGCAGTTGGTTTGTCCAGCGCCATTACACCCGCTACTTTCCCCGCCGCTCTCGCGCGCTTGAGGGCATCTATCACTACTGCTTTCACCTCCGGGCAATTGGGTTGTCCCAGATACCCCATCGAAGCCGCCAAATCGGAAGGCCCGATAAAGATGCCGTCCAGGCCTTCAACCGACAGGATCGCATCCAGGTTTTCAATACCCGGCACGTTTTCTACCTGTACAATGGTACAAATTTCTGCACCCGCTGTGTGAAAGTAATCGTCTACTGCATTCCAATGTGCGGCCCGCGCCATTGCAGTCCCAATTCCCCGGATGCCAATGGGCGGGTACTGCGTAGATTTGTACATCAGTTCTGCCTCTTCTTTGGAATCTACCATCGGAACCAGGATATTTTGCGCGCCCACATCCAACAATTGCTTGATGAAAACGGGGTCACTTTTGGGAATTCGCACAAACATAGGCACATCGTAACGCGACATCGCTTGCAATTGGATCAGCATGGTTTGCAGGTCGAAAGGGGCATGCTCGCCATCGATCAGCACCCAATCGAAGCCAGATCCGGCCAGAATTTCGGCGGCAAAACTATCTACCAGGCCATTCCAAAGCCCCAATTGTGGTTCGTTGCTTTTTACAGCCGCTTTGAATTTATTTTTTGTTACTTCCATGGTTTATTGATGCATACGGTTTAATGAGGTATGCACAAAAATAGCGCATTCTCCCGGAAGCCAAAGCAAAATGGGGTTTATTGCTTCAATATCCTGACCGTTTCCGAGCGGCCATTCGCTTGAGTCAATTGCAAGGAATACCATCCGGAAGGCAAAAGCAAGCCGTTGCTGTTGGAAACGACCACGTTGTGGACCTTTAATGGAGTATAACCATTGGTTGTTTGGAGTGTAGTCCTTCCCAGGTACACGTGAGGACACCCAGTGAAGTCTGGACAAGCAATAGCAAACTCAGTAAAGTGATGTGATGATTCACGGTTTTTGGGATAAAAAATGAGAAAAAAAAGGAGCAGGAAGCTGCTCCTCCAAGACATGTTCAGGGACTATAATCTAATACTACCTAATAACTACTGATGAGAAAAAAAAGAAATAGGAAGTAATCCTTCCCCGTTGAAGGTTAAAACTTACTGACCGTTTCAGTAATAAAAAATTCCCGTCCTTCTTGAATTTGGTTTTTTGAGGCGAGGTTTGCATAAAATCAGTTTTTGGGTACAATCAATGCACAATGATAGCACCCTCAATTAATTTCATGCAGACGAACAGGGTCAACGATAGGCTTGGCTGAGTTTTCGCAAGAAAGGCTTTATTGATCCAGTTTTTGTCATCCAATTTTAGTCATCCAATTCTGCTGTATTCAAACCATTGAGCAAATCCAGCAAATAAGTCTTCTTGCGTTGGGCAACGGGCAATACGGCTCCGTCGCTCATCTCTACTTCTCCTGAAAAACGATTGTAATACCGCCGCAAATGCTCCAAATTCACCAGGTGAGATTTGTGGATGCGCTCAAATTGATGGGGAGAAAGAAGGGCTTCCAGGTCTTTTAAGGTCTTAGCAACCAACAACTTACTTTTGTCTTCAAAAAAAACCGTCGTATAATTTCCGTCTGAAGCACAACGCACAATGTTTTTTACAAAATACAGATGAATGCCTTCGGCGGTGGCCAGTGCTACTCTGGGGCTGGCTTGAGTACCTACCAACTGATTCATGTACCGGCGAATTTGCTCCTGGATGCCCGTTTGCTGAAGACGCAATGCCTTGCTAACCGCCGCTTTCAATTCTTCCGCATCGATGGGTTTGAGCAGGTAATCCAGAGGCGTAAACTTAATGGCACGCAAGGCGTACTCACTGTAAGCCGTGGTGAAAATGGTTTTGAATTGGTCGGTCTCCACATTTTGCAACAGGTCAAACCCCGAGCCATCAGCCATTTGGATATCCAGAAACAACAACTCAAATCCCGGATTTGCCTGGATGACTTTGATGCCTTCCAAAACGGAGCTGGCTTCCGCAATCACCTTTATTTCAGGGCAATGCAGCCTGATTTCCAATTCCAGCGAAGCCCTGGCAGCTGGTTCATCGTCAACAATGATAGCCCTGATCATGGATTGTTTTTGGTTTGAAAAGGAATATAAATTAGCACTTCTGTTCCTGTGGCATGTCCGGTTGCATCCTCTAGATCTCGAATATCGATGGGTGCAGCGGTTGCACTTGGATCCAATAAACGCAGACGATCGCTGGTAATTTGGGTGGCCAGCGGTTTGTGCCGCTCCCGCAAATGGTGTTGATTGGATGCCTTTCGCCCCACTCCATTGTCCTTGATGGCAACGACCATGGTTCGATTTTGGATCCTGAAACTGATCCAGATGGTACCAGATTCAGGTTTGGGTACTACCCCATGAATGACGGCATTTTCCACAAAGGGCTGAATCAACATCGAGGGGATCATCAATTCAGTAGGGTTCAATCCAGGTGCTATTTCCAGTTCCAGCGAGATTTTCCCCGGATAGCGAATCTGCGACAGTTGTACGTAAATTTTGAGCAACTCAATTTCCTGATCCAGGGGGATCATTGCATCAGAATAATCGAGATTCAAGCGCAACAATCTGGCAAATTTGCCAATAAACGCATTGGCTTCCACAAATTTTTCCTGCCCGTAGTAGCCTTTGATGGTATTCAGTGCATTGAAAATGAAATGAGGATTCATCTGTAAGCGCAAGGCCAGCATGCGCAAATCCGAAATGCGCTTTTGTAATTCAGAATTTTCCCTGCTGCTCTTCATCAAGAGGTTTTCCATTTCGTACTTCTTGCGCAGCTTTTGTTCACGTGCCCGAACGTAGGAGACAATTGTGAGAATCAACAAAGAAGTTACCACTACGTAAAACCAGTTTTCCCGCCAAAAAGGAGGATACACCCGCAAATTCAGCTTGGAACTGTGCAAACTCGATGCCCCTGCTCCATTCAGGGCCATTACCTCAAAGGTGTAGTAACCGGGCCGCAAATCAACGTATTCAACGGCCTCATTGGTCGTTTCGTACCAATTGTTGTCCATTCCCAACAGGCGGTAGCGGTAACAGATGTTTTGAGATTCACGGTAAGACAATCCTTCGTATTCGATGCCCAACTGCCGCTGTCCATCATGGAGTTCAAATACTGCCTGATCATTGAATTTTTTTGGTGCATTGTTGACCCTTATCGTTTTTAACAACACCAACGGAGGAGCAGCAGGATGTGCCAAAATAGCCCTCGGCACTTGCAACAATCCGTCGTCTTTGCCGATAAATATCTTGTCACTAATCACCTCCACGGCATTGATTTTTTCGGAGCCCAGCCCCAGTACACCCCAATAATCCACCAGTTTTAATTTACCCGGCTTGCCAATCACCCGAAACAAGCCACCCGCAGTACCAATCCAGATTTCGTTGTTTTTATCGCGGCACAAATCCCCACAAATGACCCCTCCCCGTTTATTGGCAATGGCAATGCTGTCGATGACTTTTCCGTTACGAATGGCAAACAACCCTTTCGATT
Source organism: Haliscomenobacter sp. (assembly GCF_040403615.1). Lineage (NCBI taxonomy): Bacteria > Pseudomonadati > Bacteroidota > Saprospiria > Saprospirales > Haliscomenobacteraceae > Haliscomenobacter > Haliscomenobacter sp. The sequence continues at coordinate 3,803 of NZ_JBBAKG010000206.1, forward strand.
CGGTCAAGGCCCAAAGGATTCCAGTACCTGCATCAAAATCCAGGTCTTTGATTCCGTAAGGCAACACCAATTGCTCGGGTTCTTCTCGCTGAAAACTAAACAAGCCATTGGGTGTAGCCAGCCATTTCCGATTGGCCCCATCAAAAGTTATCCGCTCAATTCGAATACCAGGCAGTCGATCAAGAAGAATTTTACCGTATAAATTCTCCAGCCCAAACTTTTTCAAAACCTGTGGCTGTACCAAAACTTTGGGCAGCACATCTTGCCCCAAGTGAAACAAACCCGTCAAAGCAACCCAATAGTCTCCCTTTTCGTCAATGTTGACATCAGACGAGCGATGACAGAGGTATTTTTCTACACCGTTTTTCAAAAAAAGAGTGGCAGCTTTTCCAATCACCAAAGTCGATCCATCCTTGAAATGACGGATGTTGCGGATGTTTTTATTTTTGACGTTTTCGGGAAAAATTTGCCTTGAAACAATAGATTTACCATCGTATATTGAAAATGCACTGCTCTCTGAACCGATCCACAACAAACCTTGCGGATCTTTGCTCAAACAGGTGATGCGGTTAAACAAAAGTCCGTCTTGTGTGGTAAAATGCTGGATATTGGGCGCAGGAGCATAAAACAAGCCATCCTCAAAGGTCGAAAACCAGATGCCCCCTTCTCGATCTTCCAACACGGAGGACACCGATCGACCACTTA
>NZ_JBBAKG010000207.1:0-4480 GCF_040403615.1 Haliscomenobacter sp.
TTGATGGTGGTCATGGTTATGCAATCTGTAGTGCTTTAAGGATATGTAATTGTTTCACAGTAAATTCATGCGCTTGGGCGGTGAGTTCTGCTAAGTGCTCTTCTGCTGTTTCCAGTGGCTTGCCTTCTTTGACAATCTTTTGCCCTTGAGCGGTCAAGATTTGCGCCACAAACGCAGCCCAGTCTTCGGGCTTTTTCTTACCCTGCTGCAAGGCCAGCATAAACAATTGGTGGAACCTGCCCACACCAACGCCCCCTCCCGTCACAGGGCTTGCCAGAAAACCAATTTCATTGCTGCTTCGCGCCTTAAGCATCAAGTGGGTATTGAGTTTGGCTGTGTAGTTCTGAGCCTTGGAAATAGCAGTGTCGTCTTGCACCGCGCTGAATGTGCCGTTATTGCACAGCACCAGCACGACTTGAATCAACTGGGCAAAGGTGATGCCTGTGTCTTTTACCGATTGCTCAATCTGCCCCAAGTTACGTATCTTGTGGTCGGCCATCATGTCCAATACGGGCGCATATACTTTTTCTGTCAAGGTCGCCTCGCCCAATGCACCTGTCACTTTCAAGCTCACATCGGGGCGGTGCGCTGTCAAAACCAAGCGCTGGTCTCTCAGGCCTTGGGCCTGTTCCAGTGCTGTCGAGCGTCTTGCACCCTTGACCCAATAGTCTTTTCTGAACTGCTGGTTGACCATGAAGTCACGCACCGTTTGCTTGAACATCGGGTCGTGGATGTCCTTCAAAAAGGCTTGTTGCTCAGCCGTTAGGTTCACAGCTTCTACATAGTCGAGGTAATTCGCTGAGCAAGCGTAGGTCAGCTTGGCAGGCTCGAGCCACTCTGCCATCGTCCCAAAGTGCATGGGGTGCCAGTCACGATTGAAGTATTCGTGGGCCAAGTAGTGACGGTTTTGTCCTTTGATTTGTTTAATCTTTTCATTGACCAGTGGATTGGCTCTGGCAAACAGGGGGTTAGTTGCTAAGAGCTTTTCTGTAAAGTCCAAAGCACCGTCAATACGGCTAACGATACCTACTCCATCTGCACCAATGACTTCAGCGTGTTCGGTCATCAAGTGGCGCATGGGGGCAAAGGTTCCCCAGCCGGGCAAGGTGTTGTAGCTGATGTAAAGCACACCGCCCACTTTGAGCTTGCGCCGGATGAAGTCAACGATGACAGCGCAGTTCTCATCAGATACCCAACTCCAGATACCGTGCAGGCCGATGTAGTCAAACTCGGGCAAGTCACGCTTTGCGAACTCTGCGAATGCTTCGTCATAAAGATGAGCATTTGCTCCTGAAACAGAGGTCAACTCTTGGGCAAACCCAGCTTGTGCGGGATTGAAATCAGTACCGTGCCAAGAACAAACAGAGGCAGCGGCGTGCATATTTGCCGATAAGCCTTGACCAAACCCTAGCTCACAGGCTGTGCCAAATTCGGGAGCAACAAGACCCGTGTTCAAGAACGCTAACTTAACCCGCTGGGGATTCAATTCAAGGTAGTAGCCGTAGGTGTAGCCGATGTCGGCAACGTAGCCGGATGTCCAGTCGGTCATGGTGATGTCTCGTGAGATAAGTTGAGGGGTCTTGTCGCAGGGCACCTTTTTTTCAGATGCGCTATGAAAAAACCCCACTGCCTTGTGAACGGTGGGGTTCTTGAAGAGCCTAACTTGACCCCTTGCTTGCGCTTGGGGTTGTTAGTTCTTTGGTAGCTTAGGCTAGAGTCATGTTGCCATTAGCCAAGGTGATTGTGTCGAAAGCACCAGCAGTGGTATCAACACCAACCAACTTGATCAACTGGTCGCCTGCGCCTACGCCATCGGTACCTTCCGATATAAATACATAAGCATCCGCACCGAACTGGAACATTGCTACTTGGCCAATCGCTCTTGCTCCGCCAAGATTGATACCGGCTTCTGTAGCAGTGATACGCGCAGCCAACGTAGCGTCAGCAGCGGCAAACGTTGCAACACCTGCGGCAGAAATCAATGCAGTACCAGTGGTTGCTGCGGTAGCAGAAGCCATGATTGTTAATGGCGCATTAGCGTATACGATCGTGTCAGATGCAGTTACAAAGTCATTAATGGTTTGGAAAACCGTCGCTGAAGGGGTTGTACTTGCTGTACCAAACACAAAAAAGTCGGACCCAGAGCCGCCAGTAAGAACGTTATTAGCAGATGTTCCAACGACACCATTAAGGGAAAGATTGGTACCACTAGCATCGATGGTTGCTGTTGTACCCGCGACTCCAACAGTGAAAGCTGATATTGTGATATCGCCATCCTGCTTGAAGTTCAACCGAGTTGTAGCGGAAGTTGCACCTTCAATCGCAGTCACGATATGTTTCAATCGAGCATCTGCATTAATTGCTGCAATCAATGCAGTTGTTTGAGTTGCAGGGGTTGCAGCAGCCGCAACTGCAAGGGTAAGTGTTGTACCTGCAATAACGTAGGTGTCGTTACCAGCCGCAGCATTGGTTGCCAAAAGAATTGTCTGAACTTCTTTTCTTCCAGAATTGTCAGCATAGATCACATCTGCACCACCACCACCAACGATGGTATCAATACCAGAACCGGTAGAAATTGTGTCAGCACCCGAACCACCAGTGATTGTGTTTGCAATAGTAGTGGAGCCTGTCAATGTGTTCGTGCCAGCCGTTGCTGTCATGTTCACAGCAGCTACTGATGCGGCGAAATTCAAAGTATCGCCACCAAGCAGAGAACCCTTAACAGTTGCGTCTGTTGTCAAAACACCAGAGGTGTAAACAATTGCGCCTTTAGTTAAACCGCTGGCATCTAAAGTGTGCAAGTTAGTAGAAGCGGTAGTACCGTCTGCAAGGTTGTGTGTAAGAGTCAATCCGTTGTTACCGGTTACAACGATAGAGGTTGCATTTGTATCATTGAGAGTGGCAGTTGCTTGTCTCGTTACGAAGGTCAAGTTCGTATCGTTAGTCACGATATTGACGGTTTCAGCGCCGGGCGTGGCAAAAATGCCAAAGGCATTAGCGGCGGCTGACAAGTCACCTGACAATTTAAGAGTCAATGTATCAGTACCAGCAGTCAAACTATTAGTTGTAATGCTTGTACCTGTTGCACCAAATACCGTTTCAATGGTCTGACCAGAAGTGACGCCGGCCAAGACTTGCGCAGCACCAGCTGAAGTCATTTTCACAGTAGTGAAGGTGCCCATTTTGCCCACATCAACTGTTGCGCCTGTCTGTGTACCTATGTTCAAGATTTCAAAACCAGTTACAGCAGCTTTAAATGCAGTAGTTACAGCATTTGTTGCAGATAAAGTTTGTGCATCGGCGTTGACCAAAATCAATTCGTCAGCAGTACCGGTGCCGCCATTAATAGAGCCACCAGTGCCGAGCGCTGTTGTACCAGACGTCAATGTTACGGAGTTGGCAGCTAATACGGCATTTGATGTTCCAGCTACAGCAGCAACAGCTGTACCACCACCCAAGTTGATCGCTTTAGTAGTTGCACCAACGGTGATGTGTTCGTTACCTGCACCACCTGTAACGGCAGTAGCAAGGTTGACAGTAGCTGTCGTAGTTCCAGTCGTACCCGATGTATCAAGCAAGGTAACGGCAGTTGCACCAGTGGTCAAGTTGGTTGTCAAGCCAGCAGAGCCGGTCACGTTAACAGTTGCCAAAACGGTGTTGCCTGTCAGCGTCAATGTTGCCAACTTGGTACCGCTAACATTTAATGTAGTTGCGAGAGCAGCAGTCAAAGTACCAGAAACGTTAGCAGCTGTAGACGAGTAGTTGACAGTAGTTGCTTTGGCTGCAGTGAATGTACCCAGAGCAGCAGCGCCGGTCACATTAATGTTCAAAGTAGTTGCTGTAACGTCTGTCAAACCTCCAAGTGTTGTTGTACCAGAAGTGTTTACTGTCAATGCGCGAGTTCCAGCAGCTGCTGTAACTGTAGTCAAGCCACCGGTAGCTTCTAAATTCAGGGTTGTGATTCCATTGCCTGTCAATGTGTTGGCACCGGATGCTTTTGTAATTGATACAGTGTTCAGTTTGCTGCCTGTTGTGACTGTCGTAGCAGTGTCAGTTACAGCAACTGTAGTGAATGTGCCTGTGCCAGTTGCAGCAACTTTTACAGATGTTGCGTCAGCAAGAGTTACAGCAACTGTGGCTGCCGTCATTGCAGCAGCAGCGCTGGCATCGGTGTACGACAGTGATGTTACGCCCGTACCAAACGTTGTATTTGTAATGGCAACTTCACCGGAAGTCGTACCTGTATTCACGCGAGAAACAACGATGTTCTCAATACCTGCCAAGGTAACGGCTGCAGGAAGTGCGAAGAGAGCAGTACCTGTCTCAGCATAGTTGAAAGTATCAGTACCAGCACCACCGTTGATGTTGTCGAAACTATTCAACGTTGAGGAAGTGGCATTGAACGTATCGTTGCCAGCTGTGGAGGTAGATTTAGAAGTTGATTCGAGAGTTCCAGACACGTCCACACCAGTAGTGAGCG
>NZ_JBBAKG010000208.1:0-4479 GCF_040403615.1 Haliscomenobacter sp.
GCAATGCTGGAACATTGGTTGGCAAACCCAGCGGAAGCCTCAAACTGGAAGCCTCAGGAGATGTGCAACTCTACAATACCATTACGGGAAAAGTAATTTTAGAGGGAGCTGCCAGTTTTAAAAATGGTGGCAAGGGTGCAGTTGTCAACCAAGGGTATTACAAACAACTCACAGGGACGCTCACGCTTTCTGCCTTCGGTAAGGCGTTTTTTAGCAACTACAACTATCTGGAACTGGATGTTGATATCAGTATTCCCAGTAGTATTGATAGTTTTATGGTCAACAAAGATTCCTTGATTCTAGGTCCGAACATGCAGGTTAACGTTACAGGATTAAGGAACTTTATTTACAATACTGGCTATTTACTGAATCAGGCCGACCTGCGTATAGAACAAATAGGAAATGCAGTTCTGATCAATAGTGGAACATTCGTCAATGAACAGGGAGCCTCTATCTGGGCAAAAAAATTGCCTTCTGGCAATCCTGCTATTTGGAACCAGATTGGTTCCAAATTTTTCAATCACGGAGACATCAGTTTATTCGATGGGGTTGGGATAGGACTTGAAAATAAAGGATCCTGGACAAACCTAGGCAAACTGAAACTGAGTAATCTGAATGGATACAGTAGCAATAATGCCATTGTCAATTCCGATACCCTGATCAACGAAGGAATCATTGAATTGGATACCCTCAACAATGAAGGGATCGAAAACAGCAAGTATTTCCGCAACAGCCGCAATGGCGAAATTTACGCTGATTTTGTGCGCAAAAACGGCATTTACAATACCGGAGATGTCTACAATTTTGGCCAAATCTGGATGGCCAGAGATACGGGCATCGGCAAAGCGGGCATTTACAACAACAAATTGTTTGACAACTGTGGTGTCATCAATATCGGCGCAAAAGGCCCTCTTTTTGGTGGCGGGATTGTCAACGATGCCGCAGGGGTATTCAACAACGGCCCTACTGCACATATTGTAATCAAAAATGCTGATTCCACGGCTATTCTAAATAAAGGAACCGCTTTTACCAATGGACTTTGTGCATTGATTGAGGTAGGTACTCCAATCGTAGATGTAAGCAATAGTTTTACGAACTATGGTATCATTGTACAAAATCAGGATACCTCGGCAACGCTTGTTGCAGACATTACCACGAATGCAGGAACCATTTACGACCTGGATCCCGAAAGTTTTAACATCACGAGCAATCCCGGATCTGTCTTGAATAGTTTGCCGATGGGAGGCGTGTCAGCGTCCAGCATCTCCTTCACTACATCCACACCTCAATTGTGTCCTGGTGAGACTGCCAAATTTGTGGTGGAGGCCACCTGCCCTGCCAGTCCTTTTGACCTCGTCATCGGCTATAACGGCAAAGATACGCTGGTTCAAAACTATACCAGTGGCGATACCATTAGAATAAAGGTATTAGCTGATGCTGATTTTGTTTTAAAGAGTGTAGATGTAGATGGCCAGGGGCAAGTAGAAAAGGATATTCCAGCACTGGAAATCACCGCTAACACAAATTGCTGTCCCTTAATAACCGCCAGCATCGACTTTCTACCCTTTCTGTGCAAAGACTCCACAATCGTATTGAGTAGTACCGTCAGCGGAGCTACTCTGCCGATTTCCAGCTACAATTGGACGCAGAGCGGCGCAGGCTCGGTACTAATCACCAACAACAACAATGGTACAGCCACTGCAAAAGGCGTAAATCCTGGCAAAGTATACATTGAATTCAATGTGGTGGATGCCAATGGTTGTTCTGCACTTTCCAATACCCGTGACTCCTTGGTGGTATTGAATTGCAGCAGTATTAAAGCAGCCAACGACTCCCCATCTGAGAATTCATCAGCAAATGCCTACATGATCGGCGACCCCTGTACCTGTAAAGGGGATGGGTTATTTGATGAAACAGTATGGGTTGAGCCAACGCTGGCGGGCGAAACCTGGACGGTGTTCTCGATAGCGCCTTTGCGTACGGGTGGCCCAGCGCCACAAAACATCGCAGCGGGCGATAACTTGACTTACCGCTTTATTCCTGGGCCAAACGTTGGCATCCACGAAATTCCATTTGTACACGTTGACAGCTCTGGCTTCAAAATCGTAATCGAAGGGCCGAACCCTCCGGGTAGCCAAGGCAACGTGTTTTTGACCGTCGACAACCAGTGCTACTATCCAGATGTAGCGCTGAATAATGTACCAGTATTGGTGTCACCCAATGCGGCACCATTCGCAGTAACGGGCACAGCAGCCAACAACGCAGCGGGAACCGGCACTTTCAAACTGAATGGGGTATCACAGACTGGGGCAAGCCCTGCCCCTACCCAACTGACGATCAATCCAAGAACTTTGCCTTTGGGCCTCAATACGCTGGAATACAGCTTCGACGCTGGAACGGCGGGTTCAAAAAACCTGAATGATCCGGGCTGCGTTAAGGCCACCACCAAAACCTTCCAAGTAGCCAACTGCGGCTGCCAGGATGTAACCGTAACGCTCGATGCCAACTGCCAGTTTGTGCTGACCGGCAACCTGGTGTCAGATGGCAATTGCAACGCTGGTACAGTACGGGTAATGGACAACAATCCAAGCAACGGCAACATCATTGATTGCGCTGGAGTATGGACCTACGGCCTGTTTGATGCCTTCGGCAACATCATTTGCTGGGGCAAAGTAACCGCTGAAGACAAAACTGCACCTGCAGTTGTTTGTACTGACTTCTTCGACGGTACTTTGGATTGTTTTGACGTAAACTACGTTTTGAACAACAACAAAACGATTGGTAGCGTATTGGACGCAGATGGCAACCGTCAAACTGCTTCTCCCAAGCCTGCTGCAACTGGTCTTCAGACCATTATTAACGCAGAAGGTGTTGCGGGTGATGATGACGGAGCTTGTAATTTGGTTCCTCCAGGCTTGGTTGCTGACGACATTCACAACCTGGGTTATCCCTACTTCAATGACAATTGCCGTACTTGCGGTTGCCGCGTTACTTTGAAGTGGAGCGACAAAGTGGTATTTTATAGCTGCGATTCTATTGCTGCCAATGGTATTTATGCCCGTATCTACCGCGAATGGGTAGCTACCGATTGCAATGGAATACGTTCCAGCATCATTCAGGTGATTCCATTTGCGCGTCCTGATGTTGTTTTGGACAATGGCTGTGGAACTCCTCCTGCTCCGTTCTCAAATGACAACTTGAAATTCCGTGGCATTGGTAGCTGTGGCGAAGACGCTGTAGTTCCTGCTCCAGGTTACGATTGGGTGGTTCAGTACAACTCTTGTACTCCTGACAAGAGCTTGATCAAAAAAATCGACGTTACGCCTTCTTTCCGCAGTTATTTCTGGAATTCGAAGACCAAACGTGACATCTACATCGACGAAGTTGAATGCAACTATTCTGTGTCTATTAAGGATACTGAATTCCCAATCTGTGGTGGCAAAGGAGTGAAGATCGACCGTGAAATGTACATTTTCGATTGGTGTGCAGGTGGCGTGATCGATACCATCCACATCCTGATCAAAATTGGTGACTTCACACCTCCTTCTTTGACCTATGCACACCATTCTCCATTTGAGATCTCAACTGGTCCAATGGATTGTACTGCTGCGTTCCCTGTAACTGTAGCAGGCATCAAGTCTGCGTTTGGTGTGTCTATCACCGACAACTGCGCAGTAGCCAATGCAACGGTAACTGTAAAAACCAAAGATCGCTACGTTAAAGGCATCCTGGTTGCTGAAAATACCTGGGATAAAGTAGATTATGCAATCATGAATGGCATGATGATCGGCGTACCCGTAGGTACACACCGCCTGATCATCGATGCATTTGATGGCTGTTACAATGCAAAGCGCGACTCGTTCACTTTCGTTGTAAAGGACAAGATTGCACCGGTCATGAAGTGTGATGATCAATTGCACATCTCCTTGAGCAATGGCAACGGTTACACAACTGGATATGCTCAGGCAACAGCTGCTGATTTGGACGAAGGCTCTTGGGACAACTGCAAGTTGGCTTGGATCAAAGTACGCCGCAACGTACCTACTGGTTGTGAAGCGAGCTTCATTGGCAAAGGATACGACACCAACAACAACGGCAAATTGGATCCTCTTCCTGCGGATGGCGATTGGACCAAAGCGGACGGTTTTGACATCAACGGCGACGGTAAATTGGATGGTTTCGGCGAAACTTTCATCCTGAAAGGTGGCAAATTGATGACTCCACTACAAGATATCGTAGAATTCTTCTGCTGCGATTTGACTGCACTGGTTACGGTAGAATTGTGGGGAGCTGACATCTATGGCAACACCAACTTCTGCTGGGATGAGCTGTTGATCGAAGACAAAGTGGCACCTACTTGCGTTGCTCCATGGCCTTTGACGGTAGATTGTGATGAGAAATGTTTGGAAAAAATCGACAACAGAAAAGCCTCTGCACTTTGCTTTGGAGATGTAAGCATCACCTCAGGCAACGATTGTG
>NZ_JBBAKG010000209.1:0-4461 GCF_040403615.1 Haliscomenobacter sp.
TGTTGCAACGCTATTCGGCGCCTTGATTATTAAACGCAGAAGCCATTATGTTTTTCCCGGGAAAATAATTTGGGCGACTTGGTTTACCGTGGCTGCACTTTTTGCATCCGCACTCATGAGCCCAGATTTTATAGGTTCAATGACTGGTGACACCGGGCGCTTCACTGGCGCGATTTCTGCCATTTGCTTAATCATTGTCGCGATATTCCATGCTGGCTTCACACTCGAGCAATTTAAAAGATTAGTTTGGCTCTATATTGGCGTTGTTGTTGTAACCCAAATTATTGGCATTCTCCATGACTTTAATGTCTTTGATTTACCTGGGGAACACGGCATGGTTTCTACCTTTGGAAACCTAGACTTCTTTGCGGCTTATCTCGGCACCACGTTTCCTTTATTTGTTTACCTTTTGCTTTATTCTTCACGTAATCGCCGAATTCTTATTGGTTTTATCGCTTTAAGTTCGATTTACTGTTTAAGCCGTGCCGGTGCACTTCAGGGATATGTAGACCTTGGAGTAATGGCGATTCTAATTGGTCTCTTTTTTATAATTAAATTCTTACCTGAGCGCTTTAAAGATTTCATCTCTGAACTGACGTTGAATGCCAAAACATTTGCTTGCACGCTAATTGTAATTATTTGGGCTGAAGCAATCTTCTTGATGCCATTTATCGGAAGAAATATTCCAGTTCTAGGAAACGATGAACAAGTGCAGATTCGCGGCGAATTCTGGCTAGCGGGTATCTCGCAATTTGGTAGTTCACCACTATTTGGTGTTGGCCCTGATCAATATGGAAATTACTATGAAACTTTCCGCACGCTAGATTCCGCACAGAACTTGCAATCAGTTCTTGCAAATGATGCACATTCAGCGCCAGTTCAAACTGTTGCCACACTTGGTTTTGTTGGCACAATCGCATTAATGTTGTTATTGGCGTTCTTAGTTCGATCAATAATCATTGCCGCAGAAAAGTACCCAACAAAGCGCAACGAGATTGCCGCTATTGCACTCTTTCTCTTTGTTTACTTCACAAATGCCGCAGTCAGTCCGATAACTTTGCCAAACAAGTATCTATTCTGGGCGGCAGCCGGTTTTATTGTTGGGTTGGCCTATCGCAGCGAAGGTGCTCCTAAGAAATCTCTCCAAGCTTTTATTGGGGTAACAGTTGCAGCAACACTATTTATTTCTGGCAATTTTGCCTTTGCACAACTCCGTTACTTAAATTGGATTGAGGAGTTCGCCTCGAATAACGCTTCGAAGATAATATCGGTGCAATATTCCAGATATATTCCGTGTGCGATGTATTACGACTCACTTGCCAAAATAATTAACAATCAAGGCAATGAAGCCCTTGAAAAATTTAGCCGGGCCCAATTAGCCGGTAATGAGAGATGTGTTAATGCTCAGATCAACATGGCAAAGTTCAGTTATAACAAAGGCGATATCGCTGGCATGCGCCAATATGTTTATGCCCTAACCGAGATGGCACCATCACGCGAAGAAGTTTTGGTGGTTGCTCGGGCCTATGCGACGAAGGCAGATGACCGGGCTTTATTGAAGAAAGTTGTATCCCAGTCGGCAAAATTGGGAATCATTGCGATCCCGGTCGCGCCTGCGAAGTAAATTTCCCATGTCGCTAAGTCGCAGATTATTTAAAGTATATTTGGCTCATGAATAGAACGAATAGAGAAGATTTCTGGTTTCGCTTTCGGCGAAGCTTCCATGATCTTTTCTATGGCGAGCGCGCCAGCGTAAGAATTTTCAGCCGCCTAGTTCTACTTACTTTTGTTGCTGGGCTTATCGCAACCGTGGCACCAACAGTCGCCGATGTTCTGACGCAAGAGGACCCAGGATCGGTTTCAACATATGTCGAGCCAACCCCAGAGCCATCTGTCGACACCAGCACTTCTGCGAGCCCATCGCCCGAAGCCTCGCCAATCGATTCTGCCGATTCTGCAACCGTGCAAAGCCCTGAACCAACTCCCGAATATTCAGTTGCCCCGGCAAGCTCTGACACTGCGACCGTAGAGCCAATTATCGAAGCTGATGCACCTCTAAGTCCTCAGCCCAAATACACCATAAAAATCCCAGCAACTTTTGCAATTGACCCCCGAGCCAACTCCTATTTTCTTCCATCGATTTATCTGGCGGGTTCAAAATTCACATTGGTCTGCATCAATGGCAATGGCATAAATTTTGATCTAGCAAACAAGCGAGTTAGTGACGACAGTTCGGATACCAAAACCGTAATGGTTTTGGGGGATGGCGGATCTAATCTAAGAATCGCTGGGCGCACCGCTGATGTGCTCTCAGTTATCAACAGCGGGGCCGGTCTCTTTGCCTACACAAATAGTGGCGGTCTTCGTGACCGAAGTGGCTCGGTCTCAGTAATCGCAACCAATAAAGCCACCATTGATTCGGCTTTCTGTGGCGCCGCAGTTTCAGGCAACTCCAGCACCTTTACATTCCGAGCCTTGGGCCTCCAGGTAGATACCAAAAAGGGCTCCGGCCGACTCAAATAGTAATTGTTGCCGTTTGCTGGCCCAACGGGATAGAGTTGAGCGGGGTCTGGAAATCGTGAAATCCATAAGTTATGCCATAAATAAGCGAAAGGCTGGTGCGAGAAATATAAATGCAATCTCCACTTAGCGGTCGCATGTCGTCAGGCTTTGGTGGCTCTGGAAAATATAAATCAAAAGTTGTTTTTGGTGTTGCACTAGTTGCAGCTGTTCCATTTCTACTTTCAACATTCGCAGCAAGCGTTACCGTCGGAACCGGAGCTTTAGAATTCGGTCAGGGTTCACAACAAGCAACGGCTTGCGACCAGAAAATTTATGTCGCTCTTGGCGAAGAATGGCATGGCGCTCCAACCTCGGAAGATTCATCTGCCGGATTCTTTAGAGTCCGAGCCGTAACAGTTTCTAATCTTGATCTTGAAGCATGCGCTGGAAAGAAGCTCCGCGTGCGTTTAATTGATAACACCAGTACCGAGATAAAAATCGGGCCAACCGAAGAATCAATGGTTCTCCAGATTGCACTTCCAAATCCATTTCCTATTTCAAACTTAAGTGATCCCGTAACACTTGGTCTTTCATACCTAACCGGAATAGGTGCGCCAATTTCAACAACTTTAACTGCAACCGCTGCGCTCTCGATATCTGGAACTTCGGTATATGACGGTTCAGTTCTATCGAGCAAAAATGGCGATGCAACTTTCTATTTAGATCCAACTGCCGCAACCGTAAATATTGATGGCCAGAAAGTGTTTAGAACAACAGTTGAAACTATCGATAATCCAGCCAGCACTCCGCAGGCAGCCCCATCAACCGCACCTTTGGCTACGACTTCTGCAACCCCAGCACCGTAATTCCTTCAAATAATTGACCACCCATCCCAACTTCTTTGGGTGTCACATCTGTTCTAGTTTCACTAACAATTCACCTAAATCGCGGCTTATTGGGCTCAAAGGGGGCACTTTTAGGTTGACTATCCGCCCCGAGAATGGGAGTATAAAGGGGAATAAGGGGGAGACCGCAAGGGCTAGCTAACCGAATTCATCGAACTGATCCTTCGATCTAACTTAACGGAGAGAAAAATAAATGGAAATATTAAAATTTGAAAACTCTTCGCGCCCAGTGCGCAAGAAGAGTTCTTCATCAAAGGTAGTGCTTGGTCTTGCCGGCATTGCAGCAGTAGCACTTCTAGGTTCAACACTTGCGGCTAACATCTCACTTAACGGTGGAACAGGTGTTGAGTTCGGTCAAGGCGTTGCTCTTACAACAGCGTGTGATGATTCAATTACATCAACACCAGCTGCAACATTTGTTAACGCATCAAACGGTGGTGCATTCAACTTCTCAACAGTTGCGTTCTCAAACATCTCAGCTGCGTGCTTGGGTAAGACATTTACTCTGAAAGCATTTGGCGATACAAGTGCAACACCACTAGTTCTTGCAACAAGCGGTGCAACAACTTATAGCCTTGCAACTTTTAACTTCACAACATTTTCAACAACAAGTCCAGGAATTACAACTTCTAGCTACACCGGAAGCGGTACAAACGGACAACTTTCACTTGGCTTCTCTGGCACCCAAGCAACATCGGGTGCTGTTTACAAGCTGACACTAGAAAGCCAGTAATCAATAGGCTCTGATTAAGTTGATTAGGATCGAAAATCCGACTCTAGAAGTTAGCCAAACGGTTAACTTTTAGAGTCGTTTTCAAAGCCTTAAAAATCAAACAAGTTTATTGGTTCAGTTTCTAGGAATTCAGTAGCCCGATTTCGTGTGAGTGAGGAGGTGTGTAGCCATGGCGATTGAAAAATTTAAGAAGCTAGCAAAGTTCTCCAAATCTGAGAACCAAGATGAGTATTTTGAATATACGGATGATCCGGATTTCGAAGAAGTCCAACCCCGCGGTGGACGCCGCCTTTTCTCATTTTCTTTTTATGGTGCGCTTTT
>NZ_JBBAKG010000210.1:0-4377 GCF_040403615.1 Haliscomenobacter sp.
CTGAAAGGTTGTCAATATTGCTGTAGTTGATCATTTGACTGGCGAAGCCCCCATTAATCTGGAAGGTACCTTCGTTGGTAAGTGAAGCCCCAACTGCGTTGACAAAGCTGTGTCCGGCAGTAGCGCCGCCTACAGTAAAACTGCTTTTGTTGCTAATCGCTCCACGATTATACAACCTCAGGTTATTTCCACCGTTAACACTAAATGTTGCATTATTGATTACGGAACCCGTTGGGTAGTTGATAAAAGCAGTATCTACTCCATCAAGTACATTAAAATTGCCACTGGTATTGGTAATGCTGCCGTAGTTGAGCAGGCGATTGCCGAATCCTTTTTGAAGTGTCAACTGCCCTTGATTGATGATTTGAGCATTCAACTTGTTGACAAAAGCGTCATTGTAAGCAGAATCGACCAGGATTGTTCCTTTGTTGGTGAAGACGCCTTCATTGGTAAAACCATCGGTATCACTGCCCACTACTTCAAGTTTTCCACCGGAATTGATCGTTAAAGATGCTCCTGCTTGTAGGGTAATCGATCTTGCTCTCGCAGAATCGATGGTGATTACAGGGAAATTCCCCGAGCCTCCTGAAACATTCGGAATGATCACGTGATCGCCAGTAATTGATCCTTTTTTGGGTGGAAGACTGGGGGTTCCACTGACTGACGTCCAGTTTCCAGCGGTATTCCAATCTGTACTCAGCGCTCCAGTCCACTGCACAGTATTCGCAGCTATACTTGCTTGAGTTTTTAATGGTTTGGGCAAAGCAGCGGGAAAAAATCGAGCTACTGAGGTTGGAATTTTTTCCAACAATCCGTATTTGAATTTTGAAGCGTTTAGGGATGGTAAAGGTGGGGCAGCACTGACCCAGGTAGCAATAAAAATGCATAACCATCCCAGAATGGTGGAGCGTAGCTTAAAGTTCATTTTATGAGATTTGACTGTTAAGAATCAAGCCTTGTAAAGATAAAATAAAATTTACATAAAATACAGATTTACAAGAGTTTTTTCTGGAAATTCGAGCTAAATTTTGACAGAAAATACCTGTGCAAAAAGTAGGAATTTATCGGCCAAACAGTATTTGTGTTGTTATTAAAAAACAATACAAATTAAATGTTAATATTTTTTTATGCGTAAGAGAATAAGTCGTAACTTTTGGAGAAATTTAGCCATTATTACCTATGTAAATAACTATATTACAGTCAATTTTGATCAATCAGTATCTCATGGATTCAAACGCTGCATTGAGCGCTAAGGTCACCGTTGCCATTGACCAGCATGCTCAACAACAACTGACTATTCTTGGCACAAAATCGGCACTGTATAAAATTCAATTGAGAGGAAGAATGCTTCATCTTTTGATCTGGATTGTATTCACGATGTTGGGTATCTATTTTTCCCATATACTCGGATTAGGCATTTTTATACTGGGAATAATCAATTACCTCATCTTGCTTAGTTTTCGTTTGGGCAATTTCTTTTTAAAAAAAGAGAACATCCAAGATAAGGTCCTAACAAAAGAAGAAGAGCAATGGCCCAGTTTTAGCATCATTTTCCCGCTTAAAAATGAAAATGAAGTAATCCATAAAACCATTGAGACTTTACAAGCATTGGATTATCCTACCGAGTTGGTTCAAGTGATTGTTGTAGTGGAAGAGACGGATGAAGTTACCCTTGAAAGTCTTCGACAAATCAGGCTACCCGTACATTTTGAACTCCTCTATATTCCTGAAATGCCCCCATTTACAAAAGGGCGGGCTTTGTTGCACGCATTGGATTCAGTTAAAGGAACTTACGTAACCGTATACGATGCAGAAAGTCGCCCTGAACCGCAACAACTGCGCAAGGCCGCATTGAGTTTGATGCATGCACCGGGAGAAATTTGTTGTCAGGCCAAAATCAGCATTTCCAACCACCAGGAAAATTGGATCACCCGAAATTTTGCTGGTGAGTACTACGAATGGTATGAGCAGCATTTGCTTGAACTTTCTACGGCAAATTTGCCATTTGGATTAGGCGGTAATTCCTTTTTTATTTCCAAAAAAGCCCTGGTTGATGCGGGTGCATGGGATCCTTTTAACGTAACTGAGGATGCCGACTTAAGTGTACGATTGGTACAAAATGGGGTACGACTCAGCATTTTGGATAGTTATACCACCGAAACTTGCCCCGAAACAGTAGAAAACTGGATCAATCAGCGCACCCGGTGGAACAAAGGCTTGTTTATCACCCAACTGGTGCATTTGAAACGAACACTTTTTGATCCCCATTTCAAATTCAGCGGATGGTTGAGTTTTTGGCTGCGGATGATTTGCGCAGCCCTATTGCCTTTTTTCAATATCTATGTTGCCCTGTATATTTTGCTGGCGGACCTACCCTTTTTACTCTCCGCTGTTTTCAGTTTGATACTGTGGATATTATTGGGTGTCAACTTGTTGCTCTCCTGGATTATCAACATCATCACTTACCGGCGCTTGGGAATTACTCAATCTTTTCTGCTTACTTTTTGGGATTCATTTCGCTATTTGTTTCTGCACATCATTGCAGGGTATAAGTCTTTTTGGGAATATTTTACAGCGCCATTGCAGTGGAATAAAACGGTTCATTAACCTACTTTCCTCCAATACAGCTCCGCAAAAAAAAACGCCGCCGTTTAACAACTTAATGTCTAACGGCGGCGCAAGGTTTAAATGTCTATCTAAATTTACTCAAGGATAATCATCTTCTTCGTAGCAGTAAAGTCATTGGTTTCCAAGGTGTAATACAATACCCCGCTAGATCCCAGGTGCTCCTTTTTCAAAATCACCTGGTTGTTGCCTTTGGGGTAATTGCCTTTCACTTGATAAAGCAAAGCTCCCTTGGCATCCCTTACCAACAAGGTTGCAATTGCTGCTTTGGGTAGGCTAAAGCCAATCAATGTTTCAGCATCGAACGGATTCGGAGTGTTTTGCAGGAGTTCGTAGCTTTCGGAAGCAAGGTTTGCCGCTTTGAAATTTAAAGCCACATTCAACTGCTCATCGGACAAGTTATAAGCTTCTGGAGTGAGTAGGCGATTTAGTCCAATTGCATTGCTCAACAAACCATCCGCTTTGGCGCGCAACACCAATGTAAACAATGCACCAGGCTGGTGTTCCCCATTCCAAGAGGTGGTTATCAATCCATCTTTTGGAAATAACCCAAAGTTATCTGCCTTGGCTACGCCATAAATGAGGTCTACCAATTCGACCTTGCTTTGATCCAAATTCAGTGCAAATTGGTAGCCTTGAATCTGATTAAGATCTCCGGCAGCAAAGTCAATTTTGTATTCCTGACCTGCTTTCAGTTGACGTTCCTCTGCATTGATTTTCAATGTCTTCTCATTGCGTAACTCAGCAGTAGTAGCAGAATTCATGGTGGCACTTGCATTGACATCCCCTACCTTGATGGCGATAAAATTGGCGGTGATGTTTCCTGACAAGTTATTTACACTCACTACTTCAGGGAAATTTGTTGTCCATGGATTGCTTGGATCAGGGAAGCGATAAGTCGCATCCACAAACCTCCAGGAAGTATTGTTGGCAAAATTTTGATCAATGCTCAAGATCAATTTCCGCAACTGGATCATGTCCAGTGTGGTAATCGACTTGGAATTGTTCACATCTGCTGCAATCATTTTGTAAGGCGTTTGCAATAGTTGGACACCCAGGATGTGTTTTTGAATCAAGATCAGGTCAAAAGTGGTCACCCCATTTAAGTGGTTTTTATCCAACAATGGCGTAATGGTGAAATCACTTCCTTTGCTCAGATTGGCAAAAGCAAAAGTCCCGGTTGAAGGCGTGATGGTAGTCATCGAAGTCTGTCCACTAAGATTAACCGAAACGCCCTGTAGTTTGGACGCGCCTTCGGTAGCAATTGTACCTGCAATACTGCCTACGTCTAATGATCCCGCTCCCGGACAAACTTTGCGGTTGTCTTGAACTTCGACATACGTTACGCAAAAGTCGTGGTTGCCTGCTTCATCCCAAGCGTGGAGTTCTAACAGGATAAAGCCCAATTCCAGATCAGCGCAGTTGACGCTGATGCTCGTTTGAGTAGACACTACTGGTTCTTTCACCCGGTTTACCGAGTATTTTGTGATCAAAGGGCGTCCGCTAGGGTCGCCCTTACTGGCGTCCTGACCATTGCAGTCGTAGATTTTAGACGCAACGAAATCAGAAGCCCATACCGTCATCATGCCACCTCCTGCTCCGTTAGGCATCAGGTCTACACTCAAGCCATTGATACAGATTGGTGCTGGTCCTTTGCAATCTTCGATGGTGAATGGAATCCGGGTGGGTACACTCAGGTTGCCGCACTCGTCACGTACTACTACGATCAGGTCATGCTTGCCTTGTGGTGCC
>NZ_JBBAKG010000211.1:0-4367 GCF_040403615.1 Haliscomenobacter sp.
GTAATTTAGGGAAGGTTTAGACCTTTTTCAAGATGGGGTTGCCCAGAGGGATACGCTTAACCCGCCTCCACTTCCGCAAAATCGGGATTTCAATAAGGCCTTTTTCGCATTGCTGTGGACATTTCAGGTTGGGTGAACGTTTAAATGCTGCGTTACTCCACAACCTGGAAGATTTGGATGGGATTGGTTTTGTTTTTGACTACTGCATCGGCTTTGCGGTTACAGACAAAGGCATCCTTTACCATTTCGTAAGTGTTTTCGCCAATTAGGACCTCGCCCGGATTGCCATGGGCCTGAATGCGTTGGGCCGTATTGACCACATCGCCAATAACGGTATAGTCCAATCTTTTGAGCGAAACCGATCCAATGTTGCCAGAGACCATTTCTCCGCTGTTGATGCCAATGGAGACGTTGGGTTGGTAGTTGGCCATGCTGTTCAGTTCTTCGTGGATGGTGGATATTTGCTTGATAACCGATAAGGAAGCTTCTACGGCTTTGTCGGCATGAAATTTTTCTTTGAAAACGGCCATTACGGCATCGCCCATGAATTTGTCCACGTAGCCGCCGAAACTGGTGATTTCCTTGACGATGAGGTCAAAGTACTTGTTGAGCAATTTTACCACCAGATCTGGCGCTTCATTTTCGGCGATGGCCGTAAATCCGCAAATGTCGATGAAGGCGACCGTGGCTTCAATGGTCTCGTTGAGGGTTACATCGTGGGCGAATTCGGTGCGGGTCATGTATTGCAAAACGGTAGGATCTACGTACATTTTCAGGATGTTGTTTTCCCGAATGGCCTGCACGGTATTTTGCAATTGATTGACGTAGGCAAGGGTTTTATCGATGGTAATTTCGAGGTCTTCAAAATTGACGGGCTTGGTCAAAAAATCAAAAGCCCCCCGGTTCATGGCGGTACGGATGTTGTCCATATCGCCATAAGCAGAGAGGATGACCGTTTTGATCAAGGGGTTGATCTCATTCACTTTGAGCAACAGACCTAACCCATCCAGGCGGGGCATGTTGATGTCGCTGAGAATGGTTTGAATGGAGGGATCGTTGTTCAACACCATCAGTGCCTCAATGCCATCATTGGCAAAAAAGAACTGGTACTTGCCTTCGCGAATTTGCTTGCGCAACTTTTGCTTGATCAGTACTTCTAAATCCTTTTCATCGTCAACTACCAGGATCTTATTCATGATGCGGGTTATTGCAGTTTCTCTTTGAGTGAAGCGAAATCTATGGGCTTGGTCAGAAAATCATCGGCACCCAGCGTACTGGCACTTTCCCGGTTTTCCTTGTCGCCATATGCAGTAATCATGAACACTTTGGGGGGTGCGCTGGGATGTACTATTCGTACCCTTTTCAGCAATTCAATTCCGCTCATGCCAGGCATGTTGATGTCGGAAAGAATCAATACGATGCTGCTGCCTTCGGTTTGCAATAGCTCCAGTGCTGCTTCACCCGAGTGGGCAAATTGAAAGGTAAAAACCTTGTCTTTGATTTCTTTGCGAAACTTTTGTTCAAATAGCGTGCGGATGTCCATTTCATCGTCAACGACCAGGATATTCATATGGTTTAGATTTTAGGTTCAAATGGCAATTCAATAATAAACGTGGTACCCATGCCTTCGGTTGATTCTATACTCAGGCTTCCACCATGTCCTTTGGTAATGATTTCGTAGCTCAGGGATAGCCCCAAGCCAGTACCTTCACCGGTGGGTTTGGTGGTAAAAAAGGGTTGAAAAATTTTGTTCTTCAATGCTTCAGGAATACCTGTGCCGTTGTCTTTGATGCGTATTTCGATGCCGTTTTTCAGCTTACTGGTACTTGCACTTACTTTGGGTACATAATCGTGCGGCTGCGTGCCTTCCATTTGCTTCATTCTTTCATGTACCGCATAGAAGGCATTGTTGAACAAGTTTAGCAAAACCCTACCGAGGTCTTGCTTGACCACTTTTGTAGTGGGCAAATGGCTGGCCAGGTTTAGCCCGTAGTCGGCCTGAAAATTGCGAAACTGCCCGCGCATACCGTGGTAACTCAGGCGCAAACACTCATCGATCAATGCGTTGATGTCGGTCGATTCTTTATGTCCAGCGTTGGTACGCGAGTGTTCAAGCATGTTCTTGACGATGCTACTGGCACGTTTGCCATGGTAGTTGATCTTCTCCAAGTTCTGCTTGAGGTCTTGGGAGATCGCTTGAACTTCGCTTTGATTTCCTTTGCCCAATTCATCCGTCATTTCATCGATCAGCTCGGTACTGACCTCGGCGAAGTTGTTGACAAAGTTAAGCGGATTTTGAATTTCATGGGCGATTCCAGCCGTAAGTTCACCCAGAGAGGCGAGTTTTTCGCGCTCAATGAGTTGGGCCTGAGTCGCCTTGAGTGTTTCGAGGGATTGGTTGAGTTCGGCGGTACGTGTGGTGACTTGGCGTTCGAGAGTTTCGTTTTGGGCGGCGAGGATGGTTTGCTTTTCGGTGGAAAGTCGCTGTACCTCTGATAATTTCAGCAAAAGAAATTGGCTGGTTTTCCCGAAGGTATAAGCAAAATAAATGGCCAAGGAAATTGGAGTTAATAAATAAGAAATCAAATTACAGGTTACCCGAAAGACATCTGGCAGGTTGATTAAACCAAGCAGGAAAAATGTCATTGTGGTCATAACCAGCAATTGTGTGCAGAAATTGAGTAGTATAATAAATGCACCTTGTTTTTTATTTTTCCAGGCAATTAAAGAGATCCGAATAATGAATAAATCGGCTATTAAGCTTATAATGACAAAAATATACATGGTGAGAAAAATAGCTGCAATCAAAGAAATCACACCAGCAGTTATGAATGTCCAAAATTTCCAGTCCTTTTTTTGATCAAAAATTTCACAAACACAAAGAAAAATAACCAGAATATGGCCATGTAGGCAAATGGAGGTCAAAGTGTAATACCAAAATAATCGTTCAGTACTAAATTCATTTAAAACATCAAAAACACAGCTCCAAAGACCAAAAAACAAAGCAATTGAAAAGTAAAGATTGACCTTTTGTTTTGGGGAAACAAAATAGAATACTAAAAACAAGATGAATAAAATACAAACAACTCCAAAGACCAAATAAAAAAAATGAGTGTAAGATTGTTGGTATTTTAAATCGTAGTCGTCACTGGCAAATTCATAGGTAAAAAGGCGAACGCTAAAATGAGATGGCCCTTGAGCGGTAACAATGGGAAATAAGTTAGGTTGGCTGGCGAACCTGATGGCCAAAGTATGAATAGAGTCATGTAGCGGCGGCAAAGAGAGCAATTGTAGGCGAGGGTTGTGGTATTTGACCACCTGGGGATTTTTATCCACTTTTCCTAGTTGATGAATCAGTTGCCCGTCCAGGTAAATTTCTGAAGCCCCGGTTTGGAAAATACGCATTGCCAATTGCTGGTTCAAGTTAGGCTTTTTAACAAATTGGAGTCGAAACCAGATGAGGGTATCATTTTTGGGTACTTGTGGCAACGCATACAAGTTTTGGCCAAGTACAATAGATTCCCACTCCGCATCATCGTACCCCACCTTCGCCCATTCCGCATCATCCCCTGCATGCCACTTCCAGCCCTTATCCAACACGATCCCCTCCTTCGGCAAACTGTCGATGCGGAAAACCTCACTTTTTTGGGCAAAAGTGAAAGAAGACCATAAAAGTAGGATGAGGGTAAGGTGCTTCATATTGTACAACAACTACAAGGGCAAGTTAATAATAAATTCTGAACCTTCCGCTTTAATGGAATGCCAATATCGGCAGCGTAAATTTTGGAATTTGGATTTTTGTATTCATGACCTTAAAGATTTGAGTGTTAACTTCGACAACGCATACAAAAATGCAAAGGAAAGGGCCGAAAACCTAGTGCTTTCCTCCGAATGGATGCAAGCGCTTTCCGAATGGTAGGTTTTACTGTCCGAATGGATACAGATTTCTCCAAAAATAAAACTGATAGCTGGAGAAATCTGTGCAAATTCATAAGATTTCTCCAGCTATTTGTGTGTTTAACGGCTTGAAACAGGGGCTACTATCGGCAAAATCATAGTAAATGTGCAATCTTCGCCTTGCTGAGATTTGACCTCTAAATTCCCTCCATGCCCCTTCGTAACAATGTCATACGCCAAACTCAGTCCTAAACCAGTGCCCTGTCCGGTGGGTTTGGTGGTGAAAAAGGGTTGGAAGATTTTGTCTTTGATGGATTCAGGAATGCCGTTGCCGTTGTCTTTGACGCTGATTTCTATTGCGTCTGCCAGCTTTCGGGTGCTTACAGTTACAGTAGGGGAGAAGCCTGCAATTCCCTGTTTCGCCTTTTCATTTGCTGCATAAAAAGCGTTATTGATCAAATTCAAAACCA
>NZ_JBBAKG010000212.1:0-4250 GCF_040403615.1 Haliscomenobacter sp.
CTAAAAATGGAAATCTGCGTCACAATAAGTGAGTTGTAATCACCTAACGTTCATTTATTCAAACTCATTGGTTATTCAAATTCGACTGCGATGAAAACAAAAACTGGAATTGGTTTTGGATTTTTTATCGGTGTATTTTGCTTGTTGTCCTTTTTTCCGCAATTGCCATTGGCAATAGGGCTAAAAGTGGGAGATACCGCGCCCGATTTTTCGTTGAAAAGCACATCTGGTAAGTTGGTTGGACTCAAGGATTACAAAAATGTACAAGGCTACATCGTTGTGTTCACTTGCAATACTTGCCCATATGCCCAGGCATACGAACAACGCATCATTGATTTGCACAATAAAATGTCACCAATGGGCTGGCCAGTCGTAGCCATCATGCCCAACGACCCGAGCGTGCAACCCGGAGATGGTTTCGACCGCATGACTGAACGGGCCAAAGAAAGAAATTATTCCTTTGAATACTTGTTGGACGAAGGCCAAAAAGTATTCCCTACCTACGGCGCAGCGCGCACTCCTCAAGTGTTTTTGCTCGACAAAGACCGAAAAGTGCGGTATATTGGCGCGATCGATGACAATGCGGATGATGAATCCTTGATAACGCGTCGGTATGTAGAGGAAGCGATTACCGCAATTGAAAACGGCACCGAACCGGATCCGAACCTGACCAAAGCGGTAGGATGTATGATCAAGGTGAAGAAATAGGATTTACAACAAGCAATGGAGTCAACGAGTCTAAACAAATACATCTCTGAAACGGGCATTTGCTCAAGAAGAGAAGCGGATAAATTCATCGAATCAGGCCGGGTCACCCTGAACGGAGTCATTGCCGTGAAAGGCAACAGGGTGGCAGAAGGTGATGTGGTGTTTCTGAATGGAAAACCCTTGCGCAGCAACCCAAAACGCATCTACATCGCCTTTCACAAGCCCAGAGGACTCACCTGTACCACCGACTTGCGGGATAAGTCCAACGTAGTGAGTTACATCAATCACACCCAGCGAATTTTTCCGATTGGCCGTTTGGACAAAGATTCAGAAGGGCTGATTTTTTTGACAAATGACGGCGATATCGTCAACAAAATCTTGCGCTCCCGCAATGGTCACGAAAAAGAATACATCGTGGTGGTTGATAAAATCTTGGCGCCTGACTTTGTGCGTCGAATGAGCAACGGGATACCTATTTTGGGAACAACCACCAAGCAATGTGCGGTTGAGAAAAAAGGGCAATCCACTTTTCGGATCATTCTCACCCAGGGTTTGAATCGACAGATTCGCCGCATGTGTGAATTCATGGGCTATGAAGTGAAAAAATTGAAGCGCATCCGCATCATGTCTTTGAAATTGGATGACCTGGCCGTTGGGAAATGGCGCTATTTCACTGAAACTGAAATGAAAGAGATTGAAGAACTATTGGAAGATAGTACCAATAGTTACGAATAACCGAAGAGACGCGATTCTTAGCGTCTAACCTTGCATAGAGACGCGATACATCCATCGCGTCTCTACACCAGAATTACATCATGCGAATTGCCCGCACAAAGAAAGTCAATACGAAAGGCAGTGCCAACCAGAACCACTCATCTGCTACCGCAAACAAAATGATCATAGCGACCAAAGAGATCAAAAAGAGCAACCAATCTTTCGTAGTAGAGGTATTTGCAGTTTCCATCTTTCGATTAATTTAGTACGCCGCGAAGGTAAGGAAAAGGTTTTAAGTTTTGGATGTTATGTTGTGAGTTTTCCCTTTTCACACTTCCATTTTGGACATTGTGTCTCAACTCAAAACCATCAACCTACCACAGAACAGCCTAATAAGTATGGGTTGGCGGGGCAAAAAATGGCGCCATTTCCTTTTCCTTAAAACTGCTCATAAAGCTCAACATCGCTTGATTGATGGCTTCATTGGCAGGTTTTTTGCGGTTCCAAATCTTGCGTATGTCATTGAATCGATCGGTGATGCCTTGAGTGATCCGGGGATCGAGGGCATCGGTTCGGAGTTTGAGGTCCAATAACTCAGCGTGAAGCCCATGCTTGAAAACAATGGCATCCTGCGTACCCACCTGAGCGGGTTGAGTGAGGCCAAATTCCCAAAGATTAATTTTGGCAATGATGTCGCGTGCAGTACTGACCATTTCAATATGGTCTGCAGAATTTTCGTACAATTCCAACAAACCGGTCAACCAGTTGCGCCATTCCCGTCGATTACTAATCATGCTGTGCATTTCTCGAATGGTAGCTTCCATTTCGTCGAGCTTAATGCTTTGTAATTCATATTCTTCGGTGGCGCCGGGTACATTGGGATTTGCAAGAACTGTTGCATTTGTTAGAATCGTGTCTTGATTACCAATTAGATGGATGGAATAGATTCCAGGTGCAACCATACTTCCACGCAGATCTCCCATGATGAAAAGTTCAGGAATACCAGGCAGCATGCGGCGGCGGAGATCCCATACCAGGCGATTCAGTCCCTTGGAAGTAGTAAGGGTAGGATGCCCCAATGCTGCATTGGTTTTTACCAAAAAAGAGTCCGTCCAACTGGTGTATTTGCGAATCAATTGCCCTTTGGCATTGCGAATTTCCAGGGTTAAGCTATCGATTTCTTCTGGCAGGATATAGTTGATGATCATGCCCTCGATCGGGTTTCCAGAACTTGATGCAATCGTAGGATCTTCATTTTGTTCGCCAGCATAGCGGTAAGTGGAGCGAGGAGGAAAAATCGAAATTCCAGTTTTGCCTATCAAGCTGGAATTGTTCTGAAAACAAGAAATATCATCCAAGATCCAGATTCCCCGACCCGAAGTGGAAGCGATTAAATCTTTTTCATGGAGGTGCAGATCAGTAATTGGACACACCGGTAAGTTCAGTTGAAATTGATTCCACGAATTCCCTCCATTGATGGAAATATAAAAACTGGATTCCGTACCTGCATACAACAGACCTTTTTGAGCGGGATCTTCGCGGACTACCCTTACAAAATCATTTTTACCAAATCCGGTGGTTATTTTTTCCCAATTGCGTCCGAAATCGGTACTGCGAAAAACATAGGGGTGTTTGTCTCCAAATCGAAATCTGCACGCTACAATGTATACCGTTGCAGGGTCGTGAGGAGATACTTCAATGGAATTGATCAAAGATTCTGGAAGGCCTTTTGGGGTGCGATCGTCCCAGGATTGTCCGCCGTTGCGGGTGAGGTGTACTCGTCCATCATCCGTACCTACCCAAATAACCCCCTCTTTGTGCATGGAAGGAGCAATGTAACTGATCGTGTTGTAATTTTCAGCGCCAGCCCCTTCATTCAAAAAAGGGCCACCGCCGTCGCCTTGATGGGCCGTATCGTTGCGGGTTAGATCCGGGCTTATGGCTTCCCAACTTAGACCACCATTCTCGGTTTTCAGCAATTTCTGAGCCCCGTGGTAAAGTACTTTGGGGTTTTGTGGGGAAAGTACCAACGGCGCATTCCAATTGAAACGGTATTTCAAATCGCGGGGACGGGTCGCCAAAGCAATTTCAGGGTAAGCCATGATGTCCTTACTGCTTTCAGACTTGCGGTGCCAGGCACTGATGTTTCCCTGGTAATTCGTCCCATAAACCCACTCAGGATTGTTAGGGTCTACCGCCAAAAAAGCGCTTTCCCCTCCTGCTACCTGGTACCAATTGTTACCAATTACCTGAGAGCCACTGACCCGGCTGGGGATGCCCATGGCTCCAAAGTCTTGTTGGGCAGTATAAATGTGATAGGGAAAATTATTGTCGGTAGTGACCCGATAAAACTGTCCAGTAGGCTGATTGTTTTGACTTGTCCAGGATCTTCCGTTGTTGAAAGAAATGCAGGCCCCGCCATCATTGGCCAAAATCATATTTTGGGGATTGGAAGGGTTGATCCACAAATCGTGTTGGTCTGCGTGGGGCGTGGCGATGCTACTGAATGTTTTGCCTCCATCCATTGACTTTAGCAGCGGAATATTGAGTACATACACGATGTCTGGATTCTTGACATCGGGAATTATTTCATTGAAATACCAGGAACGGGCATAGGTCTGCCGCTCTTTGTTGACTTGTTGCCAGGATGCACCACTGTCATCAGAACGGTAAATTCCACCATTGGTGGCTTCAACAACCGCATAAAGGCGCTCAGAATTGGTTGGCGATACACAAATGCCCGCTTTCCCCATGCTTGACGGCAAACCCGTGGTCATTTTTTTCCAACTTACTCCAGCATCAGTGGATTTGTACAAACCAGATCCGGG
>NZ_JBBAKG010000213.1:0-4062 GCF_040403615.1 Haliscomenobacter sp.
CGCCGCGATACAGAATCCACCAAAGTTGCGACCGCCGATGCATTGGTGTTCATCAAAGGCAAGCTAGGGCTGTGAAGGCAGTGATTGTCCCCGGCTGTCATTGCGGCCTTGTGCCGCAATCCATGAACCCGAACTCTAGCGACGACCTGAGAAGTCATGGATCCCGGGTCGAGCCCGGGATGACAGCTCAGAGGCAACACCCTGGTAATTTCACCAGAAGAAAAGCCCTGCAAGCCTGTATCATTGGGTGCAGCCAGCTATTATTTACAGAGCATTCAAACGCTGGCGCGCAAATTGAAGAGCCATTGATCGACTCAGTGCGTACGGCGCTGAGCTCTGCCATTGCCAACCAGGCACCGCCAATACCCGAGTTCAAGGATACCGAGGCCAAGCTCAGTCACCTGCGCTGGCTGGCCGCCATGAGCGACCGGCTGCTGACCAAAAAATCCGAGCTCCAAATCCGCAAGGAGTTTTTGCAAACCGTCTGGTACGAAAGCAAGCGCGCCGGGCTGGACACGGCTTTGGTGCTCGGCCTGATTCAGGTTGAAAGCAACTTTCGCAAATTCGCCGTCAGCGTCGCCGGCGCGCGCGGTTACATGCAGGTCATGCCGTTCTGGACGCGGGTGATTGGTGATGGCGATGCGAGCAAGCTGTTTCACATGCAAACCAATTTGCGCTTTGGCTGCGTCATTTTGCGGCATTACCTGGACCGCGAAAAAGGTGACTTGTTCATGGGTCTGGGCCGCTACAACGGCTCACGCGGCAAAGCGCCCTACCCCGATGCGGTGCTGGCTGCGAGACGAAAGTGGGAGTTCAATGGCTAATTCGATTTTCACATCATTCGTGAACGCAAAGGCGAAGCGACGACAGTACAAACGTACGGCCAGCGAAGCCGAGATCAGGTCGGTGTTGTTGGCAGCCTCAGCCGGCAGCATTTTGCCCCGAAGGCTTGATCATTGTGCGGGTGGCGACTGACAAGCCTTTTGTCGGCGACGTACGCCGTGAGCAGGCCTGGTGTGCGGCAAGCTGTGCAAGCCTGCGACCATGCCCCCGCCCAGCCTGCGCTTCAAGTCATCATGCCACATTGCCTCCCGCCGCCGTGGTGTTCACCGTCACGGTTTGCTCTGTGCAAAAGCGCTGCAGGTAATGCGGACCACCCGCCTTGGGCCCCGTATCGCTCAAGCCCTCGGCACCGCAGCCATTTCAAAAGCAGTTTCACCGGCCAACGACTAACCCAGATCAGGAGTTTTCAAGATAAACACCAACACGAACTGTGTCTACCCAGAGTCAAATGGATAAGCACAAATCGGTGTCATCACAAAGTATTATCGCCACACTCTGCAGGTGGGCAAGCAAGGCGAATTTTTTCAAGACTTATTTGCACGTACGTGATTTATGGTGAATTTACAACATCTAAATCAGCGTAAAAGTTGGATTTTGCTTCAAAGGAAGTCAATGGTTTGACTTTAATGATAGCCGAAGTAACAATCGAAAGCAAAGAGAAGAGATAAAATGACACAAAAAAATTTCTCAACTCCACCGATTCCATCTTTTATTTTTTCATTCAAGGGCATAAATGTGCCATTAAATGAAAATAATAAAACTGCACGATGGATTAATGCTTTTAATGATGAATATATTGGTAGTAAAGTAATAAATTTTTACCCAACAGAAACATTATTCGGGGATTGAAACGGCGAAATTCTAATTCTCGCGCAAGACGCATTACCTGCATCGGCACTCAAAAAACTTATTTTAACTCACTTACAAAATGGGGATCCAAAGGAATTTGCATGGCGTCACGCAAGCAGAGAAATCAATGGAGATAAGAAAGGTTATAGAACCAATGATTCATTACGTAACCTTGTAAGTAAATACGCAGAAGGCTGCGGTGTTTTATACGGATCAGCTGCGGCTAATATGCTGTACGAAGATGGTTGTGAAAAATATAGCCAAGTATTGAGAGGCTTTAAGGATAATCAACTACAGAGTTATTTAATCGATGTTTTAAGTTGGGTTGTAAAAAATATGCCAAAATTAAAATGCATTATGTGTCTTGGGGAAAAAGCTTGGCAGGTTG
Source organism: Haliscomenobacter sp. (assembly GCF_040403615.1). Taxonomy (NCBI): domain Bacteria; kingdom Pseudomonadati; phylum Bacteroidota; class Saprospiria; order Saprospirales; family Haliscomenobacteraceae; genus Haliscomenobacter; species Haliscomenobacter sp. Next base: position 2,081 of record NZ_JBBAKG010000213.1, read on the forward strand.
TTAATGTCACAGGGCAAACACGATTTGTACATAATTTTAAATCAATGAGGGAATCAGGCCAAAAAGTCGTCACAATGATTTCAAATAGAAAAATTTCGATTATTCCTGCTTATCACCCTGCTGCCAGAGTAAGTACTCAAGAACGGAGAAGAAATTGGGAATCTCTCACTGAATTATTGAAAAATCAAACCACCCAATAATTGCAATTAAATATTAGTCATAACGATTGCCATTTAATGACGTGTTTTTAAAGGCTAACAAATTGAAAAATGCTCGGCTTAAATAAAATTTAGATCATAATTTGACAAAGAAACGATCGCAGCATCAATAATAGAAATAAAGCATCAAATCCAAGGATTAATAATGCCAAAGAAAGATACCTCAATAAAAGTTTCACCAGTTATTTCCCTCACTCAGACCGAGGTTCGTGAGGATGGCACTGTCGTCTAAAAAAAGAGTAAAGCCTTTAGCTTATTCTTTAATTAATTGGGTAAAGCGTTATAAAAACTTGCCTGATACCATTGACATCGCTGACGGCGAGGATTCTGCTCAATTTGAAATTTTAGTTAACTCTTATGACGGAAAATTTGCATATCCGTGCTACTTTAATACCGATGAAGAAAATGGTTTTATTATGTTTTACATGTTCTATTATGACGATCTGATTTCAAAACCAAAAGAAGAAAAAGTAATAAAATTAGTACTTGATCGAAACCTCCAATGCATAACTGGACAAATTCAAATTATAGAAGGAGAATCAGGAAAATCAATTCGTTATTATCTTGGCATTTGTGTCAAAGGTATAGCTTCGGATGATCCAAATTACTCTGGCGAATTTCAGATTAGTCCCCTGATTTACCAAAATATGTTTGATAATGGTATTGACTTTATGAATAATTTTGTCCAAGAATTCAAAGACACTTTAAGCTAAAATTAATTAACAAGGAAGAAGCTATGTTAAATACGAATAGAAATACAAGTTATAGGTTAGATTGCAAAAAGTCATTTTGTAGAGAAATCCAATTTTCTGGTTACGGCGGGAAGATTTATTGCAATTATTATTGGTTACACGCATCGCTTACTCTTAATACTACTCCTATATTTGTAGACGATAAGGCACTTATAGTCGATATTTTAGCAGTCGACTTTAACGGATCGATCTTTCCACGCGGTGGTGAGCGCTGGGAGAAACTAGAGGATAAGATTGATCGTAAAGTTCAAAAAATATTTGACTCAGTAGCTGAGATGGGTGAACCAGCATCTGTAGATGGTCGCGATAAATGTATTAGTAAAGCTGTTATTTTAAAACTTTCTAAGCTTGGTTTTGAAATCGAAAGTGATAATTTTTTTATTGATAAAAAATTTAAAGATCCTCACACAGGAAATGTAGTCGCTGAAGTCACAGGGCTATAGTTAGGTTTTTATTAGTCAGACAAACTGGGCGGCTGACTCAGTTTTCAACGACAGTCAATGTTCTTCAATATTGTATTTAATTGAAATTTAATTTATTACACAAAGATAAAAAACACGTGAAACCACGTTGTTGGTAAGCCGAATACACGGTATTAACTGGCATTTGGTAAGGGAGACTGCGCGATACAACTCAGGTTGCGGCCCGATCGGTTCAACTTAATGATTAGGAGACCATCAGTTTGTTCCCAGAATCTGTCATATTCAGTGCAGCGACCAGCTCGCTTTTGGTATCCTGATGGCGGTGCTGTCTAAATCTAAAATCTTGGCGTACTTGCAATGCCCCAAGCGATTGTGGCTTGAAGTGCATCAGCCAGGCTTGCGTGCTGATTCAAGCGCAACCACAGCAAATTTCGCTGCCGGTCACTCAGTCGGCGACGTATCCCGCAAGATTTACGACCCGAATAACCAGGGAATCTACCTGGACATCAAAACGCTTGGTTTGAAGGGCTTGATCGCCGCTACCCAGACGGCGCTTGCTGAGCGAAAAATCATATTTGAGGCAGGGTACC
>NZ_JBBAKG010000214.1:0-4037 GCF_040403615.1 Haliscomenobacter sp.
CCTCTTTTTAGCGTTGCCAATCTAAATCTTGGGTAAAACTAAGTTAAAAAAAGGACACCTGCTGCAAATGACGATCAACGACAGGAGTTTGGGGGCAAATGCCTCGACTACGCTCGGCAACCGTACCTCGGCTACGCTCGGCAACCTACCCAGATGATTTTGATCATCATTGGCATTTTTCCACAAATAAATTTTTATAATTGCAAGATAAATACCAATATGATTTGGTCATTCAAGAATTATTCAGAACAAACAAAACAAAAACATGGAACCTACGCCAAATCCAAATGATCCAGGACTAGAAATTCAGGCCCCAATTCTGGACAATAAGGACAAAGAAAAACATGTTCGTTTGTTGAAACGCGGTTTGATCTGGATTGCTACTGGGGTAATTGTCTGTGGCCTTAGCTTTGCCATTCAATACCTGCTTTTTCATTCTGGAGATCAATCATTAATCACTTATATGTATGTACTGACTTCGGTTGGTGCGGTCTTTATTTTAAAGGGAATGATTGATATTATCGGGTTTTGAGGATTGTTTTAAAAATCGATTGATGATCGTGTGAAAAACACAAAGCAGCGAAGCTGCCCTGGAATAAGGTCAGTTTATTCCTTACTCCAAAATCTCGTGGAGCCGCTATTCGGCAACTTCCATTTCATTAATAGTTCTGTATCTTTGTGCCAAAGGAGAATCCGATACATCATGGGCAAAAAACTTCCACTGGGGCTACAAGATTTTCGAAAGATCATCGAAAATGATTTCAAGTACATTGACAAGACCGAGTACATTCACCGGATGGTGACCAATCCAGGCGCTTATTTCCTTTCACGCCCTCGGCGCTTTGGGAAGTCGATTACGGTGGCGGTACTCCAGGAGTTGTACAGTGGCAGTAGGGAGTTGTTCAAAGGGTTATGGATTGAAGACAAGTGGGATTGGAGCCGGAAACATCCGGTGATTCGGCTTTCGTTTACCTCCATTGGATTTCAGAGTATGGGGCTGACCGCAGCGTTGAACCAGGAATTGAACAATCAAGCCAAAGCTTTCGGACTTAGCCTCGAAAACGAGGGCAATGCGAGTAAGTTCAAAGAGCTCATCACCAAACTTGCCGGAGGAAATAAAGTAGTTGTTTTAATTGATGAATACGATGCGCCCATCATCAACTACTTAGGTAAAGAAATCGACAAAGCCTATCAAAACCGCGAGCTTTTAAAAGAATTTTATACCGTTCTTAAAGATCTTGACTCCTCGATTGAACTGCTTTTTCTCACTGGTGTCAGCAAATTTTCCAAGGTAGGGATTTTCTCCGGGCTGAATAACTTGACAGACCTGACCATGCAGTCAGGCTATGCCACCATGTTGGGCTATACGCAACGGGAGTTGGAGGAAAATTTTGCAGAAGAAATTGAAATGGCCGCTATTCATTTGCAATTGTCCACTGGCGAATTGCTAGAACAAATGCGGCTTTGGTACAATGGATACCGTTTTCAAGCCAACGCCGGAAGGGTGTACAATCCGGTGTCTTGCAACTTGTTCTTCTACGAAAAGGAGTTTAAAAACTTCTGGTTTGCTACCGGAACGCCTACCTTTCTGGTCAATTTGCTCAAACAAGAAGGCATTTTCGACCTGCATTTTCCGCCCATCAATCCCTCTGGATTTGAAAGTTTTGACCTGGATCGACTCAAACCCATCGCTATCCTTTTCCAAACGGGTTACCTGACCATCCATGAAAAAGATGAGGACGGATTAATTCAGTTGGATTACCCCAACAAGGAAGTCCGCGACTCTATGCTGGAGATTCTCATTGAAGCCTTCGTTGGCGTAGACGCAGAACTCTCCACTTCCCTGATCATTCGGATACGCAATGCCTTTAGGGCCAATGACCTGGAACTGGTGATCCGCATCTTGCAAGGGGTGTTCAAGGAACTGCCCTATTTTTTGCATGAAAAATACCCGGAAAAATTCTTCCATGCCGCCATCCATTTGTTGTTTTCTTACCTCGGCATCCGCATTCAAAGTGAGGTGTGCATCAGCGACGGGCGGATTGACAGCTTGGTGGAAACCGATACCAAGGTGTACATCCTGGAGTACAAACTTGACGAAAGTGCCCAGGTCGCCCTTGATCAGATCAAACACAAAAAATATTACCAGGCGTATTGGGAAAAAGGAAAAAAAGTAATCGGCCTTGGGGTGAATTTTTCCAGCGAAACCAGGAATATTGAGGACTGGGTGGCGGAGGAATTGGGGTAAAAAACAAAGACCGTTTTCCAGAAACCTGGAAAACGGACTCGTCTGATCAGTTACGTTTACTAAACTTTAAAAGTTTGGTAAACGTCGATCCGCAAAAACTCAACATGCTATTTACTCCAAAATCACCATCTTCTTGGTTGCAATAAACTCCGTCGTTTCCAAAGTATAGTACAACACCCCGCTCGCACCCAGTTGTTCCTTTTTCAAAGTCACTTGGTTGCTGCCTTTGGCGTAGTTGCCTTCTACTTTGTACAGCAAAGCTCCTTTTGCATCCGAGATGCTCAAGGTTGCCTTGGTTGCTTTGGGCAGTTTGAAACCTATCTGTGTTTCGCCATTGAAGGGGTTCGGGGTGTTTTGCAGCAGCTCGTAGCCATCTGCAATGGCTTCCAAGCCGTAGTTCAGGGCGATACCCAGGTTCTCGTTGTTTTGGTTGTATGCTTCTGGTGATACAGTGCGGTTCAGGCTCAGGGTACTGCTCAATTTGGCGTCCGCTTTGGCGCGGAGTACCAATGTAAACAATGTCCCAGCTTTAGCAGTTGCTGTCGCAAGCCCCGCTTGATTCCAGGAAGTTGTAATCAGGCCCTCGTTTTTGAAGATGCCGAAGTTCTCTGCTTTCGCTACACCGTATTCGAGGTCTACCAGCTCGACTTTGCTTTGATCCAGATTCAAAGCGAACTGATAACCTTGGATGTTTTGCAAGTCATCTGCACTAAATGCAATTTGGTATTCATTTCCTACTTTCAGACTTTGCTCCGTTGTATTCAGCTTGAACGCTCCACTGGTGCGTACTTCAGCATTGGTAGCACTGCTTACCACCGCACTCGCGTTTACATCCCCTATTTTGATGGCTACAAAGTTGGCTGCAATGTTGCTTGCCAGGTTGTTGACACTCACTACTTCCGGGAAGCCAGTTGACCAAGGGTTGTTTGGATCAGGGAAGCGGTAAGCCGCATCCACAAAGCGCCAGGACGTATTGTTGGCAAAATTTTGATCGATGTTCAGAATCAACTTGCGCAAGGCAATCAAGTCCAAAGTAGTGATTGACTTAGAGTTGTTGACATCAGCGGCAAGCATTTTGTAAGGACTGTTCAATGCCTGAATGCCCAGGATGTGCTTCTGGATCAGAACCAAGTCAAACGTTGATACTCCATTCAGGTGGTTTTTATCCAATTGTGGTGTTACTGTGAAGTCCCCGCCAGTTGCCAAGCTAACGAAAGAGTAACCACCGTTGGCAGTTGTAGTTGCGCTCATTGACGCTTGTCCGCTCAAAGTGATGGTTGCACCCTGCAGGTTAGCAGATCCTTCAGTTGAGATCGTACCAGCAATGTTTACGTTACCAACAGTAGAACCAGGACATACGGTACGGTTGTCTTGAACTTCAACATAAGTTACGCAGAAGTCATCGTTGCCAGCTTCATCCCAAGCGTGTAATTCAACCAGGATTACTTTGCCTTTGTCGGCACAAGTCAAGTTGATGCCCGTTACATTTTTGTCTTTTGGAGAACCTACGCGGTTCAAAGAGTACTTCGTAACCAGTTTCAAACCATCCTTCACTTCTGGGCCTTGGCCGTTGCAATCGTAAATTTTAGAAGCTACGAAATCAGAAGCCCATACTGCCATCATACCTGCACCGTTGCCATCAGGCATCAGGTCAGTGCTCAAGCCATTGATACAGATTGGTGCTGGGCCTTTGCAATCTTCAACTGTGAATGGAATCCGGGTTGGTACACTCAAGTTGCCGCACTCGTCACGTACTACTACGATCAGGTCATGCTTGCCTTGTGGTGCC